>CALMRR010000273.1 GCA_937871925.1 uncultured Petrotoga sp. | reverse complement strand
ACTTTTTTTCTTTATAAAGTCTGAGATATCCCATTACAGAGGTAAGAGGCGTTCTTAAATCATGCGATATATTAGTTATAAGCTCGTTCTTCAGTTTTTCGGCCCTTCTCTCTTCATATATTGACTTTTTTAGTTCATCAGCCATGCTGTTAATATTTTTTGCCAGCAGGCCTATTTCATCATCACCCTTCTGCGGTACTCTATATTCAAAATCGCCTTTAGATATCGCCTGGAGTCCTTTGGAAATATCCTGAATATACTTGAGTTTTCCCTGAGTAAGATAAATAAAAGAAACTATAAATCCAAATATGAAAAAACCGAGCTGTATCAAAGGACTAAGTACCGAAAGGAATCCAAAGGGATTTTCTACTTTGATGTTTGTGACAAGTATGTATCTTTCTTCCGCTAAAGTAATACTTGTTGAATTATATATTCCTTTGCCGGAAACAGAGGTTACCACCTTAGGCAAGGCTCCGCTCTGTGTAAGCGTAGTATCCTCTTCATCCGTGCTTTGCTTTTCATTGTAATAAGCGTCGGTCAGCTTTATCATCCTGTCCTGACTGAACTTAAGAAAATACGTATCGTATGCATAGTGACCGTTGTTCTGCACAATACTGAATAGCCCCGAAGGAAATGTATCTTTAAGCTCGTCTGAAGGATCGTATCTGTATACTATATTATTATCGTAATTAAGAATATATACTTTGAGAAAGTAAGCTTGCCATTTTTCAGATACTTTTTTAATTTCTTCCTGTACTTCATCAATGCTTGATTTTTCATCAATTTCTTCTATCTTGGAAGCCACTTCCGAGGTTATTTTTTCTGAAATTTCATATCCGTAGTTAAAGTTTCCGGATAGTATATACTCGCAAAAAACAGCAAGTATGCCTCCAATGGCTATACTTACTGCAAAGACTATTATTATTTGGATTCTTATATTTTTCTTTACCGCTTCCGAAAGTTTTTTAAAAAGATTATTTTTCAATTTTATAGCCTACTCCCCATACCGTTTTAATATACTGGGGATTCCTGGGATTAACTTCTATTTTTTCCCTTATCTTTCTGATATGAACCATAACTGTGTTTTCAGAATCAAAGCTTTCCTCCTGCCACAGGCTCTCGTATATTTTTTCTGCACTAAAAACCATTCCTCTGTTTTTTGCCAGAAAAAAAAAGTATATCAAACTCTGTTTTAGTAAGTCTGACTTCCTTATCTCCGACAAAAGCAGTATGCATACCTTCATCTATTACAAGTTCGCCTATTTCTATGCGCCGATCATCTTTCTTCTGAGATATTTTCGAAAAACCTTTGTATCTTCTTATCTGAGATTTTACTCTGGCCACGAGTTCAAGAGGATTAAAAGGCTTGGTCATATAATCATCTGCTCCCATGCTCAATCCTGCTATCTTATCCATATCCTGATTCTTAGCAGTAAGCATAATAACGGGCATATCGTACTTTTGCCTTATTCGCATACAGCACTGGATGCCATCCATTACAGGCATCATCAGATCAAGTATGACAAGATCATATTTTCCTTTTTCCATCATTTCAAGAGCCTGCAGCCCATCGACTGCCTTATGGACTATGAACCCGTCATTTTTCAAATAAATTTCTACAAGACTTCTTATTTCGTCATCATCATCAACCACAAGAATACGATCTTCAGAAATAACTATCACCTTCCTGATGATATTATATCTTATATCTTCATATCTCTTCAAGCACCAGTTTTTTTTCAAGACTATCCCCGGTTTTTTCAATTTCGATATAAGAAATCCTTTTCTTTTCTATAAATTTGTTCTCGTTTTTTTTGTCAAATATAAGTATGTCTTTCCATGAACCGGTATTTGCATAGAACTTCCCGCTATACTCTTTAAGGGCAGGAAGGTGATTATGACCCATTATAAGACCTTCTACCTGTGTTGTGCTAAATTTTATGGTCCGGTTTCCATAGCCCAGAACATACTTTTCATCTATCAAAAATTCTTTGCATAGAAGGTTTTCGGACTTTTTCATGAGATAGTTAGAGTTTTTTATTCTTTTTATCGCCAGAACCATTCGTGCAAGAATACTTGAAATAACTGTTCCGCCATATCTGTTGGCAGCTATCTTCAGGAAAGTTTTCGAATCTGGATAGTTAATATCAAGCCACTGCTTAAGCTCCTGTGAATTACAGAAATTTACAAGAGTATTTACAAAAATTTTTTTCATTTTCATATTGCATCTGTATACCTCTGATAAGTATGAAAACCATTTAGGAATATCTATTGAAGGATAAACATCTACATAATCTCTGAGAATTTCTTCAGGTACAACCTGACTCATCTGGCTTATAAAACTATGGGCAATATAATTGATAAGTCTTTCCCCGACAGGATTAACAAGTTTTCCGTTTTCATCAGATGAAAAACGGTTGAAAACATCAAACTGATTTCCATGAATGGCAAATACCTTTGTTTTTTCATCATAATGATAAGGCAGAATATCGATATCTCCCATCATCTGTCTTACTTTTGAAGATACTTCCGGACAAAGTCCCACCATGTAGTCATGATTCCCGTAAACATAACTTATTCTGATCTTCTCAGAAAGCTTTCTTATTCTGTTAAAAAGTTCTGAATGTACCAAATTTATCTTATCAAGGAGCTTTATATGCTCCTGTGCATCCCAACTGTCAGATTCAATACAAGGACTGTCTATAAGTTCAAGGAAATCACCGACTATCACGACTTCCTCTAGTCTGTCATCGGTTTTCTGAAAAAGCTTAAGCAGCTTTTCATCATATATACTATCTGAGTTTTCCCCGATATGGGTATCAGAAATATAAAGTATCATATCTTTTCTCCTTAACTCCTCTTTTCCTTTTTCAAAAATTTTTTGAACACAAATAAAAGTACCATCAACACAAGTATGACTATGAAAAATATATTATATATTGAGATAAATTTGGTAATGTAAAGCTTATTGCTTCCTATCACACATCCAATGAAGAAAAATACTGCTTCATGGACAAATGAGGAAAAAGCAATAAGAGAGAGCGCAACTGATTTGTTAAAACCTATTACACCTCCCATAATAACAGTAACAAGACTTAGACCGGGAATAAACCTTCCCATAAAAAACATCAGCCATCCGTATTTTTTAAAGTTCTTACGCGACTTCTCTTTTACATCTTCATTTATTACAGATCCTACAATCCTGTTTTTATAAATCAGGTCTTTATTCCTATGACTTAGCAGAAAGAAGAAAAAACTTATTGAAAGTATTCCCAAAAAATAACTTATAAAGATAGGGAAAAATCCTCCTGCTTTGCCCTGAGAGCCAAGATATCCTCCAAAAATAAATATTTCATCTCCCGGATAAGGCGGAAAGATCATCTGCAGGACACCGGACAGATAAAAAAATGTATATGCAACTATTACGGGCAGAGAGTCGAGTTGATTGACAAGTGAATCTATAAATTCGTTCATATCTTACCTCCTCTTTAAAAAGTATTCTACGCGGGCTTACTTAATAAATCCCTGAGATAATTCTTAATTATTTCTTAAATACTCCAAAGTGCTATGATATAATATAAAGTAGAATTACTCTGCAGGAGGTGTGTTTATGCCTTTTGTAATAGTGGAAAACGAAGTGATAGATTACTTTCTTGTCAAAAAGGATAAAAAAAATATAGGAATAATAATAAAACCAAACGGTACAGTTGTTGTGACTGCACCAAGATATCTTTCAGAAAAACAGATAAATGATGTAGTTCAAAAAAAAGCAGTTATTATACGAAAAAGGCTCTACCAGATAAAAGAAAATCTTGACAAGAGTGTAAAGAAAAAGATAGAAGACGGAGAAAGTATTCTTTTTATGGGCAAGACTTACAGAATAAGAATAAAGGAAGATGAGTTCATACCAAGTTTAAAAATAAATTTGGTTGAAGATTTCATGGAGATACTTCTTAATCCGAAAATTCCGCTTGAACTTAAAAACTCTCTCAAAAGAGAGAAAACTATTGATTGGTTTAAGGAACAGGCTAAAAGTACACTTACAGAAAGAACTTCTTCTTATGCAAAACTTATGAAACTATCTTTCAGCGGTATAAAGATAAAAGAACAAAGTTCAAGATGGGCAAGCTGCTCAAATATAGGAAACCTTAACTATAACTGGAAGATAATTATGGCTCCTGTTCCTGTTATTGATTACATTATAGTCCATGAACTGAGTCACCTCGTAGAGATGAACCATTCATCTAGATTCTGGGATATTGTAAGCTCTGTGCTGCCTGACTACAAAGAACGGAAAAACTGGCTGAATACGTTTGGAAAGGTTCTTGAAATATAGATTCTCAGCAATTCAAAAAGTCTGAGAACCCTTAATAGGAGAAAAAATGGGAGCTCTAATAAATATATTCGGAAAAAAAAGAAAAAGATCCTCTTATCAGTTTAACCGCAGTACAGATTACAGAAGGGAGTATCTCAAACATCACAGGGGTTTTTTCGGCATCTACATTTGTTCATACTGCGGAAAAGTATTAACCCGTTCACAGATGCAGGTCGATCATGTTTACCCTGTGAACAGAGCGGCAACCAAATCAAGCGGAAGATTATTTGTCAAACTAAGGAGTTCAATTGCTATAAGTCAGAGAAAAAAAGGAGTGAATGGCCTATGGAACTTAACTTCTTCCTGTAAACGCTGCAACCATATTAAAAATGCTTCGGCTGGCTTATGGACTGTCAGAGGCTATATCGGCAGAGTACTTTTTCCTCTAATGAATCTCTGGCTTCTTGGAATTTTGGTTTACGGTACATATACAAGCATCAAAGCACAAAATCCAATAAGTCTATACTATGCACTTGCGTTAACGTTACTTATAAAGTTTTTATGCAGGGTACTTCTTAGCCGTAAACCAAATAAAAAGCACCGTTCCAGATAAAGATAAAACTACTAAAAAATCGGCTTTCCAGCCGATTTTTTAGTAGTTCAGCTTTCCTTTAATAACTCATAATAAAAATCTTCCATCTTAACTAAATTATCTATTCTTATCCTCTCATTTGTACCATGAACTCTTGCAAGATCTTCCCCATCCATAAATATCGGGGCGAACCTTAAAACACATTTACTCATCGAACTATAAAACTTTGAATCCGTGCTTCCAACCATTATAAACGGAGCAGTTATTACTCCGGGAAATACTTTTTCCATAACCTTTTCCAAAGTTCTATATCCAAAAGAATCCAAAGAAGTGACTGCTGAAGGATTGTCCGCTCTGGACCCGTCAAGTATCTTTACCTCTACCCTACTATCGTTAATAGCCTTTTTTACTTTTTCAATACAGAATTCAACACTTTCCTGCGGAATTATCCTCAAATTAATGACAGCTGAAGCATTCTGTGGAAGGACATTTTCTTTGTCTCCAGCATTAAAGATAGTGGGAGCTATCGTTGTTCGAATAAGTGCATTGGTTGTAGGTGAGTTAGATAGTACTTTTTTAAGCAATGGAGAAAAAACAAAATGATTTTTGAAAACAAACCCCAAAAACCCTTTTATATCAGGAGCTACTTTAGAAAAGAACATTGAAGTTGGCCCTTTAATATAAGGTTTAAAAAGCGTGTGCCTAAGTTTGCCAACAGCAGTTGACAAAATCCTTATACAGGTATCCTCACCAGGCATCGAAGAGTGGCCCCCTGCGGTCTTTACACTAAGACAAAGACTCAAAAAACCTTTTTCGGCAACCCCTACCGTAGCCACAGGCTTATTCAGAAGAGGAAGAACACCCTGCATAATATTTCCGCCCTCATCCAGGATATATTCAAACTCTACACCCTTATTTTTCAAGTATGAAGAAATCATTCCCGCACCATTTTCTCCGGTTATCTCTTCATCATGACCAAATGCCATATATATATCCCTGGAAGGTTCATACCCTTCCGACAAAAGCTTTTCTACCGCCTGCATAACACATATGAGCACCACTTTTATATCCAGAGTACCTCTTCCCCAGACAAATCCATCCTCGATAGCTCCGGAAAACGGAGGATACTTCCAATCCTTTTCGGTATCTTCTTCTATAGGAACAACATCCTGATGAGCCATAAGTAATACCGGTTTGGAGCTTTTACCGCTTTCCCAGTGGAATAATAGACCATAACCGTTTATTATCTCCTTTTTGAGCCTGTCATGAACATTAGGGAAAGCACTTTGAAGAAAGTACTGAAATCTATCAAACTCTCCATAATCAATATTTTTACTATCCTGATGCGATACCGTCTTGAATCTTACCGCTTCGGAAAGTTTTCTAACCACCTGCGGATACTCTTTTTCCATAAAGTTCCCCCTATACGTAATTTATGAATACTGCGAATAATGAAAAACCTATTGTTAGCATAAACACAATCAGCTGAAGCAAAAATGTCCATCTGAACCATTTAGGATAGCTTACAGTTGAAAGACCTAAACAGATAAGAAGAACAGGGTTGGTTGGATACAATGCGTTGCTGAACCCATCTCCAAAAGCCCAAGCTGTTATCATAACCTGGTTGGAAAGACCTACCATCTGAGCAAAAGGCACAAGGAGTGGAATAAGAAGAAAAGCTTTGGCAGATGCGGACCCTATGAAAAAATTAGAGCACAAGACTATCATATATATTATTATGACCGCAGAATAAGGCGATGCTCCCGAAAGCGGCTGAGCAGCATAATATAAAAGAGTATCCATTATGTTGCCGCTTACAATTATATGCTTTACGCTTATACCCATAAGAATAAGAACAGCCGAAGCAGATATGCCCGCCATACCTTTGGCAAAAACCTTAAAAGTATTAAGAACACCCATACCAGCAAAAAGACCCGTGCATATACCTGCTATAAGATACAGTAGCGCCATGAGGATAAGCGCTATATCAGAAACCTCGGGAATAAAAATTCCAAGCACGATAACAAAAAGCATAAGAAGTATCATAAGCAAAAAACACCTTACAGCATTAACTGTTTTCTTATCTTTAAAATTATCATTTATGAATCCGTCAGCAGAACTGTATCTTCTCCTTTCAACAAGATCTTCTTCATACACCAGAGATTTTTTTGCATCCTTATCTATTTTTTTTGCGTACCTTACAAGAAAAAAACCAAAATCGTATATATTGCTGCAAAAATTATCAGCCGATACCAAGTCCCTGAAAAAGCCGGTAAATTAGTAAGCTTTTGAGCCAACCCTATTGTAAAAGGATTCGATATAGCAGAAGAAAAACCAAAGGTTATTCCAAGAAGACTCATTCCAAGCCCTACAAGTGCATCCCAGCCCATAAGATATGATAAAGCAATTATTATAGGAACC
>CALMRR010000272.1 GCA_937871925.1 uncultured Petrotoga sp. | reverse complement strand
AGAAAAAGCCATAACACAACTACGTATGGCAATTGATAAGGGTGTAAACTATATTGACACGGCATATCCATATCATGAGGGAAACAGTGAAATCGTAGTAGGAAAAGCCCTTGAAAATGGCTACAGAGAAAAGGTAAAATTGGCAACCAAACTTCCTTCATGGCTTATTAAATCACGTCAGGACATGGATAAGTACCTTGATGAACAGTTAGCAAAACTAAGAACCCAGTATATTGATTTTTACCTCATTCACGCCCTAAGAAAAGAGTTCTGGGAAAACCTTAAAAAGAACGATATCTTTGATTTTATTGACAAAGCACTCAAGAGCGGAAAAATAAAACATATAGGATTTTCCTTCCATGATGAATACGAGGTTTTTAAAGAGATAACAGACTCATATGATTGGGATTTCTGTCAAATACAGTTCAATTTTATGGATACAGAGTACCAAGCCGGACTTAAAGGACTCAGATATGCTGCGGAAAAAGGCATGGGAATAGTTATAATGGAACCTCTGCGCGGCGGAAGCCTTGTTAATAAAGTACCTCCGCAGGCATTAGAAATATATAATAACTCCGGATACGGCAGAACCCCTGCAGAATGGGCACTCCGTTACATATGGGATTATAAAGAAGTCAGCGTTATATTAAGCGGCATGAATGAAGAATCTCACATAATCCAAAACATAAATACAGCATCACAGGCTCTTCCGGGCAGCCTTACGGAAAAAGAAAAAAATATTATTGAAGAAGTGAAAAAAATTTACCTCAGCAAAATAAAAGTAAACTGCACCAAGTGCCAGTACTGTATGCCGTGCCCATTTGGAGTAGATATTCCGGGGAATTTTGCTATGTATAACGAATACGGAATATATGGCAACTTTGAAGATGCAAAATACACATATAACGAAATGTCCAGGCTTAAGAAAAGTTCTGCTTTATGTAAAGAATGTGGAAGATGTGAGCCATTATGCCCACAATCGATACCTATCCCACAAAGACTCAAAGAAATAACAAAGCTTTTTATAGGGTCAAAAGAATAATATGATACTTATAACAGGCGCAAAAGGGCAGTTAGGAAAAGAATTTCAGAAGTTCCTTTCAGGAAAAAACCAAGAGTATCTTGCCATGGATAGACTGGAACTTGATATAACAGATCTGGAAAAAATAAGGAAAATCCTCAGAAATACTCAAGCTGAGTACATAATAAACTGTGCTGCATATAATGATGTAGATAAAGCTCAGGAAGACTGGAAAAACGCATTTTCGATAAATGCAATCGGAGTAAGAAATTTGTCCATTGCTGCATCAGAAACGGGTGCAGAACTGATCCATTTTTCAACAGACTATGTATTTCCAGGCAATAGAAACATACCTTATACTATATATGACCAACCAAATCCCATAAATAAATACGGCGAAAGCAAAGTACTTGGAGAAAGATTTTTAAAAGAGCTCAATAATAAATACTACCTGATAAGAACAAGCTGGCTTTTTGGTGACGGAGAAAATAATTTTGTTAGAAAGGTACTTTCATGGGCATCATCCAGACAGAACATAAGAGTAGTGGACGATGAGGTGAGTTCTCCGACTTTTACTGCCGATCTTACAAAAGCAGTTTGGGACATAATGAAGATAAAAGCATATGGTACATACCACATAACAAATTCATCATGTTCAAGATACGAATGGGCGGAGCTTATACTTAAAGAAATCAATTGGCAGGGAGTGTTAGAAAGATCAAAAAAACAAGAATTTAATCTTCCTGCCAAAAGACCTGATTATACTGTGCTTGATAACTTTGGATTCAAAGAAACAGCCGGATATGAACTGCCGTCATGGCAGGAAGCGAGCATAAGATTTATCTCTGCCATGAAAGCAAAAGGGCAGATCTTATAAAAGCATCTGTATAAATAAATTAAAATAATAAAAAGAGACCTTTAAAAAAGTAAACCCCTTTAGTTAGACAGAATCTGACGAAAGGAATCTGCTTCAATTCAACACTATTGCTCAAAACCTTATAAGCATTGTTAGGAAGACTTTCAAGTGATCTTATAAACAAGATTTATGTATATTGCCATCTTGTTTCATGTAAAGCTTAAAAAATCTTATTTTCACGTTCTGCCATACTTCCATATATTTAACCGCATCTATGGTCGACAGATCAAGTATTTTCAAATAAAAAAATCCAGCCTTAAAAAGCTGGATTTTTTTACGGAAAATAACTGGTGGCGGCGAAGAGATTCGAACTCCCGACACTGCGGGTATGAACCGCATGCTCTAGCCAACTGAGCTACACCGCCATATGGTAGCGGGGACAGGATTTGAACCTATGACCTTCGGGTTATGAGCCCGACGAGCTTCCAGACTGCTCCACCCCGCACCGTGTAGTATTTCCCGTACCTGGTGCCTAGGGTCGGACTCGAACCGACACGAGTGTTCCCACCCAGTGGATTTTAAGTCCACAGCGTCTACCAATTCCGCCACCCAGGCAACAGTTACGTAAGATATATTACCATAATTATTTCAGCTTGTCAAGGAATTTCTTTGATGTTTTCAGAAATTAATATTTGTTTAGGAAAATTTAGCATGAACTTGGTGATACTTCCGTAATACTCAAGTTTTCCTTTATCTATCAAAGCAATTTTCTCTGCCATATCGGAGAATAGGGCAATATTTCTTGTTGAAACCATTAAAGTAATGTTTTCTTTTATACTTGCAAATAACGCTTTTACTTGCCTAAGAAGATAATCGTCCAGATGGTCTAATATTGAATCAAAAATAAATATCCTTGGATTTCTTGCCAAAGCTAAAAAAGTTATAAGAGATATCTTTTCTCCGATAGACCAATTGGATAGATTTTTATAGTATTTAATAGATTCATTGTTGGCAAATATATGAGAAATACCTAATTTTTCAAGTGTTTCAAAATGGTCCTTGGTTAGATCTTTTATTCTGAGATCTATAGAAATTTTAAGAAGCTCATTTAATGTAAGAAAATTAAGGTTTTCTACAAAAGAGGTATCACAGTAAGTGATTTGGGATCTCAGAAATTTTCTGTCCATCTTTCTCATGTCTTTGCCGTTGTATAGTAAATCTCCGCCGCCTTTTACATGGTTATACAGTTCTTCGTTAAGATGAACAAAAGCCCTTAATAAAGAAGATTTTCCGGAATTACGAGGTCCATAAAAAAGGATGATCTC
>CALMRR010000271.1 GCA_937871925.1 uncultured Petrotoga sp. | reverse complement strand
ACTCCTTTTAAAAAAATATTCATCTGAGATTTCGTACAAGATAATGGAAACAAGTCTTATTCAAAATATTGCGGAGGGTTAGAGTTGTGAGAAGAGTTGCTATAAAACTTGCTTACGAAGGTACGGAGTTTTTCGGGTATCAGGGGCAAAGAACAAAACGTACTGTTCAGGATGAACTTGAAAAAGGACTTCAGAAGATTTTCGGTTTCAGGATAAATACTTTTGTGGCAGGCAGAACCGATACAGGAGTCCATGCTTACGGGCAGGTTGTTGCTTTTGATGTTCCAAATGACAGAATGACTTTTACTAATATAAAGGATGCGCTTAATTCCATGATACCCCATGATATGTATGTAAAAGATGTCTGGGAGGTTCCGAGTACTTTTAACCCCAGAGTCACAGCCGTAAAAAGGGTATATCATTACTATATCTACAACGCTCCGGATCCTGATATATTTTTTCGAAACAGAGTATGGTGGTTTCCATATGATCTGGATCTTTCAAGGATGCGTCAGGCAGCTGCTTTTTTTATAGGAGAGCATGATTACACCACTTTTAAAAGCGGTGATGACGAAAGATCTGTAATCAGAACTGTCTTTCGTGTACGTATCTTAAGGCAGAGTAATAACATAATACTGATAAGAGTCGAGGGAAAGTCATTCCTCAGACGTATGGTGCGAAACATGGTGGGCGCATTGGTGAAGGTAGGTACTGGCAGTTGGGAACCTCAAAAAATAAGGGAACTTCTGGAGCTCAAGGACAGGTCAAAATCTCCTGCGGCGGCTCCGCCTCAAGGTCTGTATCTTTACTCTGTTTTATTCTGACAGCGGCTCTGCTGTTTGCAATACCCAGAGTAGGTCTTGTTTATGAAGGACCGCAGTCTGTTCTTAACAGTCTGATATATACACTATATAAATATGCTGATATACAGATTCCTCCGGATTACAAAGGGGAAACTTTTGTTGTTGAAGCTGACAATGATAAATTTTCTTTAAGATACTCTCTTGGTCAGATTCAAGCAGGAACACAAGAGTTTGATTCAATTTTTTCCAAAATTTTTCCGCAGGAAAGAAGGTCTGTATTCATAATAGGCAAAGAGTGTACAATAAAATCAGAAGATAAGTTCAGGAGTGCCGATTTTTTTTATTGGGAGGAAAAACTGAATCTGACAATCCAGGCATCTTCGGGGGTTTATGACTACGTCATGTATCCCAGAATTGGTGATAATGTTCTGTATATACCCAAAAAATGGGTAAAGCTTTTTATAACAGCAGAAAAAGTATCAGAAATTACTCTTAATGGTCAGAGGTACCTTGTTCCATGTGAAGTAACCGTACCTGACTGTAAACTGACTCTTGATGCGGGTGATGACAGTTTTGAAATAGATCTTACCAACTATGAAGGAGACGAATACCGTTTTGAGATTGCCCAAACCGATCAGTCAGATATAATAAAGACTGCCGTTATGAGAGTTTTTGAGATAGAAAGCGGTATTTTTATTTCCGGTTTTCCATACTCCGTCTGGCTGAGTAAAGGCCAGGAGCCTAAGATAAGCAAATCGCAGTTTTTTTGTGACTACGGTGATATACGTGATGTGAAAAAAGGGACTGAGCTTCTAGGAGATATTATATTTGTGCATGAACACAACAAATCGGTTTACATTATAAGCTCCGCAGGAGAAGTGGTTGTTCTTGGCAGAAAGCAATCCCTTGTACCATGGGATCTTTTAAGGGCTCCTTTTTCCATAGAACTCTCTGAAAAAGGGATAGAAATAAAAACGATGCAGTTGAAGAAGTATGTAATGAGTTTTGAAGGCGGACTTTCATCGTCTCAACTTTATGAAGATATAAAATTTAATATTCCTTCATTTAAACCGCTTGATACATATAAATTTGAAGATTTTGAAATAAAAATATACAGCTCGTATATAAAAATTCTTAGACCTGAGGTAAAAGCGAAATGATTGATGGTAAAGTGCGTCTGGATATATTTTTAAGCTTGAAAGACGCCAGAATCTCAAGAAAAAGTGCCAATAGTCTTATCAGGCAAGGCAAAGTAACCGTCAACGGCAAAGTTGTTTTAAAACCTTCTTTTCAAGTTAACGAAGAAGATACTATAATAGTGCTATCCGAAGAATTTTATGTCAGCAGAGGAGCCTTTAAGCTTCAGAAGGCTCTTGAAGAGTTTGAAGTGCAAGTGCGAGGTAAGGTATGTATGGATATAGGTTCTTCCACCGGAGGGTTTACGCAGGTTCTTCTTCGGAATGATGCCCTCAGAGTAATATGTGTCGACAGCGGAACCGATCAGCTCCATCCTTTGCTCAGGAATGATGCTAGAGTTGTTCTTTACGAAAATACTAATGCCCGATACTTTAAAGCTGATGAAAAGGTTGATTTTATATGTTGTGATGTCTCTTTTATATCTATAACCAAGCTTACCGATACATTCCTTGAAAATTCAAAGGATACCGCAGAGTTTATTTTTTTGGTTAAACCTCAGTTCGAATGCGGAAAAGAGTTTTTGGGTAAAAACGGAATTGTAAAAGACAGACAAGTCCATAGGTCGGTATTGAAAAACGTTTCAGCTCATCTTGACTGTGTAGGACTTTTTCCCAACAGAGTAATTGAATCTCCGATAAAAGGTTCTCAGGGGAATACGGAATTTCTTCTGTACTGTAAAAGAAGCAAGAGTATTGCTTTTGATATGAAAAATATAACCGGAGCCGTTGAATAGTATGAAAAAAAGAATAGGCAAGATAAACGTTTCAATGATTTTTTTTCTTTTATACAGCATAATAGGTTATTCTTATACATCCGTAATAAGTATAGACGGAC
>CALMRR010000270.1 GCA_937871925.1 uncultured Petrotoga sp. | reverse complement strand
GCATATGCGCCGGTTTTACTTTGCTGTTTCTTTTTTAAGCCTGTAAAGTGCACAGACAAACGCAACAACACATAGAGTTAAAAGAAGAAGTAATACAAAAAGCATTTCTCCAAGAGCAAGACACTCGTTTATGAGTACTTTCCTCAGGATATTTATTACATGAGTAAAGGGGTTAAGATAAATTACTGTATGTAAGCTTTTGGAGAGAGTTTCGGATGGAAAAAGTGCAGAACTCATGAAAAATACGGGAAGTACTATAGCGTTCATAACAGTTTCATATATTACTTCGTTTGCAAGCAGAAGGCTCATAGTATATGTGAGACATGAAAGGAAAAAAGCTGTCAGAAACAGTATTAACAGCATATATAAAAAATTTAATGATTTCTTTTATTTTTAAGATCATTTTCCATATGGCTCTTCTTGATTGTATGCCCATACCTGTTGTGGGTTCGTCCAGAAAAAGGAATTTAGGAAAGGATATCATATTCATAACAATATCAAGCCTTCTTTTTATTCCGCCGTAGTATGTCCAGGAAAGGTAACTGTCTGGATAATGCTGTAATGGAGAACTTCTTTGGCTTACTTAAATCTGAGCTACTGTATCTTCTGGAGTTTGAAAGTTTTGAAGAGTTCCGTGAGGAACTTGAAAAATACATATACTACTACAATCATCATAGGATCAAGGGCAAGTTAAAAGGACTGAGCCCTGTTCAATACAGAACTCAGTCCTTGTTAATAGCTTAATGTCTTACCAATTTGTGTCTAACTTTTTGGGGTCAGTTCATTTACGGCATGTTTTCATTCAATTATAAAGTCTCCGGAAACACTTTCAACTTTAATCAGTTTGACCTTACTCCAAATTTTGTACCAAGCTTAAAGTTAGTAGCAATTGCCTTTTTTAATAACAATAGTTCTAATTTGTTTTTACTTTTGATTATTATAATTTTTTACCATCAATATCGAACATACTAAAATAATAAACATTCCAATCCATTGAATCAATTCAATTTTGGAGGGTAAAATAATCAAAGTAACTAAAATCGTTATAATAGGGCTGATTTCTCTTACAAGATTTGAAATCGTAAAAGAAATTGTTTTGATTGCCTTATAATAAAAAACAAGTCCAAGGTATGAACCAAAAAAAGCAGCTATTGATATGTAAGCTATATTTGTTAAATTCGCCGAGAAACTTTGGTTTGTAATCAGCATAACTACTAACATAACTATCATAGTTATAAAATTATTAAATAATACTAATTCTGTACTCTTTAATTGAGCCTTTTTAGCCATTGTATTACTAAATGCAAATGAACACGACGATAAAATTACAAATAAAAACCCTTTGGAAGAACTTCCCTCAATCTTTATGTTTAAAGGATTTGTTATCAACAATATACCTGATAAGCTAATTAAAATCAATAACCACATTTTTTTATTAAATCTCTCTTTAAATATCAAACAACCGATGAGTAGAATAAAAATAAAATAACTTTTTCCTAACACCGAAGCTAATGCAGGATTTAAAAATTCTAATCCAAAATACATAAATAGTAATCCACATGAATTTAAAATTCCAACTAAAAATGAGTATAAATCAGGCTTTACCAATATTGTTTTTTTAATGTTGATCGTGATAAAAGCTATTAAAAAAGCAACAAAAGAATTTAAAAAAGTTGCATATACCGGAGATAACCCGGTTACTCCAAATTTGTTTAAAATAGGTATAAAACCCATTATTACCGCTGAAAATATAGCATATATCATTAATTTTCTCCTTTTATCCCCATTGTATATAAGTAAAAACCAAACTCTTTTGAAAATAACCTCATAAATTTGTCTAACCCATGTATAATATAATAATTTATCGGTTTTCTAATTCCAGGTATAATTACAAATTCTTCTATATTACTCTTGATGCCACTAAATTCAGAGTTCGTGCACTCTGATTAGCAAGTTTTAAAGCTTCTGTTGAAATATCTATATCAATAATGCTTTTTGAATTATATTTTTTTGATAATTCAAAAAGCATTTTTCCATCTCCACATCCTATTTCTACTATATTTTGAAATTTATAATTCTGATTAAGTAAATTTGATATATGATTCATCTTTACATTAGTTATAAAATTCCGTACTGTATCATTTGAATATAAATTGTTTCCTTTCCATACATTATTGCAACTCATGTTCATCAACTCGTTTTTATATTTTTGATGTTTTTACAAGATTTATAAAACGTATTTTCTCATTTTCAATCAATTCTCCATCTATTTTTAACGTATCTCCAATATTAAATTCTCCTTTTTCTCCGCCATGATATATTACAAGCCATAATTCTTCTTTATTATTTATTTCTTTAGCTTTTAATACAGTCGGAGTATAAATACTATGTGTAATATCAGTTATTTCAACGGTTCCTTTATAAGCACATTTTTTTATATAATTAGTAGAAAAACCTTTAAATATTTCACTATCATTTTCATATGCAAAATGACAACAAAATAAAACGTTATTATAAAAAAATCTTAAAGGTAGTTTTTTATTCCTATCATAAACAGGATACTTTTCTGATAATTTTTTAATATTTTTAAATATTTCAAGATTGGTTTTAATATTGTTTTTAAACATTATATCAATGTCACTATGTTCATTGTATATTCCAATTTGATATGAACCTACAATACCAATATTACTTTCTTTTTCTTCCACCTTTAAAATATCTAATACTTTTTTAGTTATTTTATACGCTTCAGGTCTTTGAATTTTAAATTTTAAAAATACTTCAAAAGGATTTGTAAAATAATTAATATCTTCTTTATTTATAAATTTTTTATATTTTATAAATAGAGCATCTTCTAAAATCCGTTTATTATTTACAATATTTTCTTGTTCTTCAAAAGTTCTCCATTTCCCGTCATCTTTTCTTGTAAGTTTAATATAATTTTTATCATATATTATGTAGTTTCCGTTATCATCGTTCAAATATATGATGTTAGAAATAACCTTATTATTTGGATGCCACCATCCTTCAACACTACAAATATCATGATTTTTTGTAAAAAACAAACACATATCAACCGTATTAACCATTTTTATAACTCCTTTAACAGAAAGATTAATTATATACTAACATTGATATGTTAAATATAGAGTGTTTTTAATTACAGTAGTATTAAAAACGCTAACCTGTGTCTCCACGGGAGGCGGTTCGCATGGCTCTGCTTGCCAGACAGTTTTTTTGTATAGTTTTACACCTTTTGAATCGGTATGATTCATGATGATACTATATTTTCGGATAAAATAAAAAAACATGCCGTAAATGACATGTTTTCATTCAATTATAAAGTCTCCGGAAATACTTTCAACTTTAATCAGTTTATCCCCGCTGCCGTAGCGATACTTCCCTTTTGACGAAACTTCATCTTTTATAAATACTTCTCCGCTTATTGAACTGAACTCTACTCTATATTCGTATAGATCTATTCCTTTAATCCTAACGTCCCCGCTTGTTGATTTAACTATTATATCGCATGCTTGTCTTAGACCTTGCATCATTATATCGCCTGAAACAGCTTCAACTTCAATACGATCTGAAGATACGTCCTCGATTTTGATATCTCCTGACACCGTTTTTATTTTCAGATCTTTAGCCGATGCTTTCTGAACTTTTACTCCACCGGATATTGATGAAGATATAAAGTTTTCACAGTTGATATTGACTGCCTGAATATCTCCGGAGGTGTTGCCGATACTTACTTCAGTGGTTTTTATATCCGAGATGGACACGTTACCGTTCATGCTTTTTAAAGCAACGCTTTGTGGATATACTGCCAAAAAC
>CALMRR010000269.1 GCA_937871925.1 uncultured Petrotoga sp. | reverse complement strand
AAGCAGTAGCTAGTGCCGCAGCAGAGCAACAAGAAATTTAAATGTCATTGTTTGCTCTATTGCCTGTTCAGTTCTTTTGATATCATTACGACCAAAATTTTGCGAAATAAGCGATACCGAGCTTGTGCCTATGATTTCATTAAACGCTTCAACTACCCAAAATAATGTGGAAAATATTGTAACTGAAGCAACGGCCTGGCTGGATATCATTCCTATCCAAAAAAGATCAACAATATCATAAAGCATCTGTGCACCAAAACCTATCATTGTTGGAACAGATGTATAAAGAAGATTTTTTATTAAAGAATCTTCAGTTAGTTTTTTGCTCATTTAATCCTCCCTAAAAACTTTTTATTATTAAAATAAATTTTATCATATGTTTATTAAATTTATATAAAGGTCTTTTTTGGTACTTACAAAGAAATCAGCCGTCAAAGTATTTTTATAACGATTATTTCTGTCATTAATATTAACATATTTTGCAACTTTTACTGTTCTTTTTTACATAATATATGATATAATAAATTGACTATAACTATATATTTTTGATATTTTACCCTATAATAAGTCATTTCAGAAGCAATATTATTTAAACTAATTTGTACATTTATAAATACTTGGAGGAATTATGAAGATAGGAGAACGTATAAAACTTCTACGAATTTCAAAAAACATGACACAGGAGGAACTAGCTGAAAGATCAGATTTAACTCGGGGTTTTATCTCCCAGCTAGAAAGAGATCTTACATCTCCAACTCTTGAAAACCTTGATCATATACTCAGAGCGTTAGGAAGTGATACAGTAAACTTTTTTTCAAAGATGGATGATCAAAAAAAAGTAGTTTATAAAAAAGATGAACGGATTCCTATCTACGATACCCCTTCAGGCGTAAAAGAATTTCTTATAATGTCACAGACCGACCCAAAAAAAATTGAACCTAGAATAGTAGAACTTAATCCGTCAAGCCAAAGTATTCTTGAACAGCCTCATGAAGGCTTTGAATTTGGATACGTAATCGAAGGAAACATTGCTCTTTTGTTAAACGGTACTGTTTACAGGTTAAAAAAGGATGAAGCTTTCTTTTATGAATCCATAATGAGCCATCAAATAAAAAACATTTCACGAAATCAGAAAGCAAAGGTTCTTTGGATGGAAATTTATTGATAAAGAGGTGATTTTTATGATTGCTGCTTTGGGAAGGCACATAATTGCTGATTTTTATGACTGCGACAGAGAATGTCTTAATAACACTGAGAAAATACAGTACCATATGCAAAAAGCCGCTATAATAAGCGGCGCACACATTGTAACTTCAAGTTTCCATACTTTTCTGCCTTATGGTGTAAGTGGCGCTGTTATTATTTCGGAGTCTCATCTGGCTATTCATACATGGCCAGAGTACGGATATGCTTCAGTGGATCTCTATACCTGCGGCGATCATGTCGATCCTGAAAAAGCCTTCGAATATTTAAAATGCGCATTTAAGTCCGCTAAAGTTGAGAAAGAGGAGCATCTTCGCGGAAATTTTGAGATTTTAGGAATAAAACAGAGTTCTTTAACCGAGAACAAAAAAATAGAGGTTAAAGTATGCTGATAGACAGTAAAAACTTTTCAATTGAATATCATAGCAAAAGCGGTTACGGAACTTTTCACAGAATAGATAAAAGAATCTATTCAAAACAATCGGAGTATCAGAAAATTGATATTTTTGAAAATACAGCCTTTGGAAAGGTATTTACTCTTGATGATGTTATAATGACAAGAGAATCAGATGAATTTATTTATCATGAAATGCTTGTACATGTTCCGATGATTCTTCATAATAATCCGGAAAAAGTTCTTATAATAGGCGGCGGCGATGGAGGAACCAGCAGAGAAGTTCTTAAGCATTCCTGCGTTAAGCAGGTAACTTTATGCGAAATAGACGAAGAAGTAATTAAAGCAGCAAAAACATACCTTCCATTCACATCATGCGAATTTGATAATTCAAAGTTAGATATAGTCATTGAAGACGGTGCGAAATTTGTCAAAAAATTTCATGATTACTTTGACATAATTCTTATTGATTCTACAGATCCGACAGAAGGTC
>CALMRR010000268.1 GCA_937871925.1 uncultured Petrotoga sp. | reverse complement strand
GAAGTTAATGTAAGGATATGGTCAGCCAATACCAATAAACCCATCGATAAAGACTATATAATCTCAAAAGACGTTAAAATAACTACATGCCAGGATTGTGTTACCTATTTTCTTATAGCCAATAAAGTAACGGTGTATCCTGATAAGTTTCTTATTGCTAGGAACGTTGTTATGACCCTGTTTAATGTTCCGGTCTTTTACTTTCCCTTTTATTTTCAAAATCTCAGTGAAGAAGATAAATCACCTTTCAAAGTTGATATAAAGTATGAAAACGATAAGATAGGTGTTGGTGTCAATATAAATAATGAATTTGAAAACAAAAGCTTTCTTAACTATAAACAATTATTTACAAATGACTTAAAAAACCATACGCTCACTCAGACATCTTCTTTCAAGTACGGTATGCCGATAGGACCGGGCAACCTTTTTCTGAATGTCGAGCTTACCGACACCTCTTTTAATAAGTTTGAAACAGCTTATGAATTTATTACCAAAGCAACTCCAAGCGCCACAGAGATTTCAAAGTTGAGTTATACATACCAGCCTGCATCATCGGCTGAGACCATTTATTTTTATATTCCTACATATGTAACTCCGTATGGGGAGCTTCGTAATATTACATCTTATTTAAACTGGAATAACCGTAATTTCAATAATGCAACCTTTCTAAAACTGAACTCTCAAGCGTTTCAGCTTAAATATAAAACATCAAGCATCTCTCTTTCATCTTTGAATATAGACCTTTCAAGTACGGAAAGCAATCTTCCCATAGATAAGGCATGGCAGTCCAAACGTGCTTCTGTTGGACTGGATGGAAAGTATTATTTTTATTCAGGAGAAACCAGCCTTTCCGGAAAGTACTCGTATAACCTGTCGGCTATAAAAAACGAGTTGAAAACAGACACTTTCGATATTAAGAATCTCTTGCTCAATCAAATAAAGCTTTTCTCTTTCCGTAACGGTCCTTTCTATCTAAACAGCGGTCTAAAGACCACTGTGGAATTTGATTACATAAATATGCTTAGAGTTCCTGCCCAAAAAACCTACTTATCAAAGACTCAGCTTGAAGGAGCTGTAGCTCCTTCTCTCAATGCTGAACTATGGATCTTCAACTTCGGTTTAAAGGCCCTGGAACTGAAAAAGGTTTTAGTAAACTCCTATACACCTGCATCTACAGATTCTTTTTCTTATAATGATTACATAGGTTACAAACTCTCATTGTTTGATGGTTTTTTATACAGCTCCATGCGTTTTGACAGGCAGTTTGAGCTGAAAGATATTCTTCAGGATACGGATATGTCAAATATATATCTTTTTCCTCAGAGAGTTTTTTCAAGAATAACCGACAACTCCAGCCTTACGGCTCTCTCTGTTGAAACAGAGAATTCTCTTAACTTATTTGGTACTTCCAATAACTTAAAAACAGTTACAAAGATGGATCTTTCAGATAAGAATAATTTTTATCCGGATCTTACAAACATAAAGCTCACTGTAAAATTTAATTTTGGTTTCACTCATCTTTCTGAAATGGATTATAAGCATTCCAGAGATGAATTTGACAGACTTAGGGAAAGCTTTCAAAACTTTGATATATTTACTATGCCTCAAAAGCTTTATGATTTTCTAAAACCTCATTCCACATTCGTAACCAATACTGAAACTCTCAACTTCAACCGTAACTATCTTTCTTCAAAGTATAAGCTATATTTTGGAAAAGAGAGTTTTCAGGATATGATTCCCGAGTCACTGACGGAATATGTTTTTTATATATCCGGAAACAAGATCTTTGGAAAACTCGAAACCAAAGACAAGTCAAACTATATTGATTTTACACTCAAGTTTCTTGAACAGAACTCCCTTTATTCTTTTGGTATAGGACTTAATTACAACGTTAAAAACGAGTATCTCAAATCTACCTTTATCCTGGAATCTTTTGACCAAAAGGAATTTTTAGCCGCTGCAATGACATACGATCTTGAAAACAACATTTTGGACATTACCTCCTTTAAACTGCAGAAAAAGATTATCTGCTGGACGGTCTATTCAGACATATACTTCAAAATGATTCCTGACTTTCAAATCAAAGAAATGAACATAAGATTCTTTATAAACGATATTCCCGAAAAAAACATAGAAGCCGGAACCAAAGGGATAAAGTTCAATATGTTCTAGGAGGAAAAACTTTGGAAAGCACAAAAGAAAGAGACTTTAACCTAATAAAAGAAAAAATTGAAAACTGTCAAAAATGCCCGCTTGCACTGACTCGAAATAAGACTGTATGTGGAGAAGGAAGTATTGATTCTCCGGTAATCTTTATAGGCGAAGGACCTGGAGCTGAAGAAGATACAAGCGGAAGACCCTTTGTAGGAAGAGCCGGACAACTGCTTGAAAAAATGATTCTGATGTATGCCAAAAGAAAAAGAGAAGACTTCTTTATAGGAAACATAGTAAAGTGCAGACCTCCTCAAAACCGTGTGCCTTCGGAAGAAGAGGTTCGTTCTTGTGCACACTTTCTTGAAGCGCAGCTGCTGGTTATAAAGCCAAAAATTATAGTAACCTTAGGGGCAACATCAGCTAGATTTTTTTTGGGAAGAGATATTCAGGTAACCAAGGAACGCGGATCTTTTTTTGACTGGTACGGAAATACAAAGATATTTACAACTTTTCATCCAAGCTACTTGCTAAGAAATCAATCGAAAGAGAAATTTTCGCCGTTTTGGTATGCCGCTCTGGATATGACGCTTATTGGCATAATGCATCAGCAACTGTCTGAAAAAAGACCTGTAGATGAGGTTATAAATGAAATAACTATAAAGCTGAAAGGAAGTACAGGAGGGTAATTTGAAGCTTATCTCCCTCGAAATCAATGGATTTAAAAGTTTTGCCAATAATACAGCACTAGACCTAAGTAAAAATATAATAGCAATAGTCGGACCAAACGGATCCGGAAAATCTAATATTGTGGATGCTATCCGTTGGCTCCTGGGAGAACAGTCTTCAAGGCAGATAAGAATATCTGAAAAAACTGATGTTATCTTTAACGGTACAGATGAACAGAAACCATCTTCAAAAGCCAGTGTTTTTCTTAGTATGACGGATAGTCAGGATAAAAAAATCTCAGTCGGAAGAGTACTGGAAAGAAACGGTTCCTCAGTTTATTACATAAACAACAAACCTTCTCTGCTTAAAGACATATACAGAGTTTTTGAAAACAGGGGTGTAGGAAAGCAGTTTTATTCTATAATAAGTCAGGGACAGGTAAGTGAAATAGTAAACTCCTCACCGGAAGCTATTATGAAGATAGTGCTTGATGCTGCAGAAATAGGCGAATACATTGAAAAGAAAAACAGCTCACTTCTTCTCTTGTCAAAAACATCTGAAAACCTTGAAAGACTCAATGATGTACTCTTTGAGATGGACAAAAGGATAAAGTCTCTCTCCAATAGAGCTTCAAGGGCACAAAAGTATCTCAAATACAAACAAGAATTAAATCTATATGCAAAAGAGTTTCTTGGTTCCAAAAAGATTCAGCTTATTGAGCAAAAAGAAACGGCAGCCACGGAAATAAAAGACATGGAACTCAAGCTCAACTCCTTTCTTTCACAGCTTTTTGAGACAGAAAGAAAGTACCGTGCACTTAAAGAGGAAATCGAAAGTACGGATAAAGAGCTTTCAAAACACGGAGAGCTTATTGAAACTTACAGAAAAAGACTTTCAAGTCTGGAAGAACAAAAAAACACCCTGAATCAAAAAAAATATGAGATTAATTCTAATATAATGAACTTAACCCTGAAGATAGAAGTTCTGGACGAACAGATTAAAAACAATTCCGAAAAAGCTGAGGTTCTTTCCGCTCAGGAAAAAGCTGTTGAAGCAGAACTGGAAGTGCTGGTATCAGAACTTGCTGTTTTGCAAGCCCATGCCGATGAAACAGAAAAAAAATTACAAGACGATGAAAGACACCTTAATGAAGTTATATCAAAGCATGAAGAGCTTAAAGCAACTATAAGCGCTGATGAACAGAGTATAAACTCTTCTTCTGTAAAACTTAGCAGTCTTCAGGAACGTATGACCATACTTTCACATGAAAAGGAAAGCACAATAGCACTTATAGAAAAGATGGAAGAGTATCTCCATGAGATAGAAAATACCGTTCATAAGGACAATAAAGAAGAACTTGCCGTAAGAAATGCCATATCAGAAAAGGAAACAGAAACCGATAAGATCTCTGCAGAGCTTTCTAGCACCAATAGAACTCTTTATGAACTCATGAAGGATTCTGAAAATGTAAAGTATAAAATAGAGCTTATAAGAAATCAAATTTCTGATTATGACGGTTATATGCCAGCGGTCAAAAGCTTTATAAAAAATTTTAGAAATGACGATAACGTTATCGATGTTGCTGCCAATCTTTTTGAAATAGACCAGGCCTTTGAGCAGGCCGTTTCCTCGTCTGTAGGAAATAAGCTTCAAAATGTTGTTATCAAGAGCTCTTCGAAGTCTCAAGAATATGTCGATTATATAAAAAAAATAGGCGAAGGAAAGATCACATTTCTACCTCTTGACCTTATTAATGCCAAAGTATCGTATAAACGATCGGTTACCAACGAACCTGGAGTTTTGGGATATATGATAGACCTGTGTCGATATGATCAGAAGTACAAGAAGATAATGGAGTATCTTTTCCTCAATACTTTGGTGGTTGACGATATAAAAACAGCCATAAAAATATCGAAAACAGATTTTTCTAGCTCTATTGTGACTCTAAGCGGAGAAGTACTTTCGGGATATGGAAGCATAACAGCAGGAAAAATCAAAAATGATTACTCTTCAACAATTCTCAAAAGAAAAAGGGAGCTTGAACAGTTATTGATTAAAGAACAAGAGTTATCTATGAACATCGAACATTATATGCAGCTTCAAAAAACAACTACAGAAGCTTTTTCCAAAGCAGAGAATGAAAAAAAGCAGCTCAGAGAAAAATTAACTAAAATAATTATGGAAAAAGAAATAAATAATTCCAACTATAAAAAGACCCTCAATGATTATGATCAGAAAAAAGAATATCTAAAGCTGACCATGCAAAGCATTGATTCAATAAGAAAAGAATCCTCGGATCTTAATGAACAAATCTGTTCGTTAAGAAAAAAACTTGCCGATATGAAAGATGAGCTTTCAAAAACTATAGGTGTACTTGAATCAGAAAGTTTACAATGTGAACAGAAAAAAGAAGAGATTAGAAGCATCAGTTCAGTAATTTATCAGAAAAAACTGGAAAAGTCTTCATTAGACAAGCGCTATTCTGATTTGAAAAGTGCAAGCGTTTTTATTTATAAAGAAAAAGAAGAAGCCCTCGATAAAAAATTTGATCTCCAGGAAAGTATAAGCGCTCTTTCAAAAGAAAAACAAAAAACAGAGGATCAGTACAAAGACATTTTGCAAAACTACGATACTCTTAACAACGAAATTACTAAGCTGCTTGAAATATCAAAACAAAGCAGACTCGGTAAAAGCGGTAAAGCTATGGAGCTTGAATGTATTGAAAAAGAAAGAAATCAAAAAAAAGAAGAGCTTTCACTCCTGAGAGAAGAAAAACAAAAGAAAGAGTTCGATGTAAAATCTCTTGAAATGCAGCTTGACATACTTTCACAAAAGGCTTATTCTTTTGATATAAAGGATGAGGAACTTATTCTCTCCAAAAAATCCGACAGCGATATTCAGGCTCTGGAAAACAAGATTAACGATATTGAAAAAGCGCTTAAAAATTTAGGCAGTGTTGATACCTCTGTGTTACAGGAATTTGATGAGGCTAGCAGGGACTACGATGAAAAATCAGAAGAGAAAAAAGATATATTGACCTCAATAAGCATGCTTAAAGAAAGTATCCAACAGATTGATGCCCTTGCCCAAGATAAGTTTGATTCTTTTTTCCTTAGTCTGAACAATCAGTTTTCAGCATTTATCCAAAAGTTATTCATAAACGGTTACGGCGAGCTTAAACTAATCGGAGAAGGAAAATCTTTTGAAAAAAATATTGAAATTTCCGTAAGAAAGTCAGGAAGAAATTTTCAAAAACTTTCACTTTTTTCGGGTGGAGAAAAAGCGCTTATTGCAATTGCATTTTTATTTTCTCTTATGAATCTTAATCCTAGTCCTTTTTATATTCTTGATGAAGTGGATGCGCCGCTTGATGATATAAATGCAGCAAAGCTTTCAGAGCTTATTCGTGAAAACGCTGCCAAATCACAGTTTCTTGTCATAACACATAATAAAATTCTTATGGAAAGTGCGGAGCTTTTTCATGGCATTACCATGAAAAAAGGAATCACCCGAGTAATACCGGTCGATTTTAAAGAGTTTGCATAAATACAGAGATATTTATTTATATTACTATTATCATATAGAAGAGGTGCATTTATGAGTAAAAGGCTTAATCCAAGCATATTCAAAGTCCCAATAGATAAAATAAGAACGGGATACTATGCTGATAAGTACTTCACACGTTTTGTAGAGGTACTTAAGAAAGACGGATTAAAAAGAAATGCGTTATATCAGTTTTTCCCGCGCAAAGATTCTGTCATCGTCGGTATAGATGAAGCTCTTTCCATTCTTAAGTTCTGCACAGGATACTATAAGGACGAACCTAAAGCCATGGAGCTTTTTGAAAAGATACAGATGCTTGAAAAAAAACTTCAGGAAGCTGCTCACAGAATGGATAAAGCGGAACTTTTGGCTATAACATCACAAAAATGGGATTACAGAATGCTTTTAAATGAACTTTGGGTGAACAAATCTTCCGAAATTGATGTTCATGCTCTTTTTGATGGTGAAGAAGCCAGAGATATGGAACCTGTTCTGACTATACAGGGGAATCCAGCGTACTTCGGTCATCTGGAAACGGTTCTTCTCGGGGTTCTTGCAAGGGCTTCAAGCACTGCTACAAGCGTTAAAAAGGTTGTAAAAGCCTCCAGAGGAAAACCTATACTTTTTTTCAGCGCAAGATTCGATCACTACTGGGTACAAGCCACAGACGGATATGCCGCTCTTAAAGCAGGAGCTTTCGGTGTTTCAACCGATGCAAATGC
>CALMRR010000267.1 GCA_937871925.1 uncultured Petrotoga sp. | reverse complement strand
TTCGTCAAGATCTGTAGCAAACTGAGTGAAAGATTCAAGATCTCTGTACTGCGCTAGATCAAGCTTAAGACTTCCGGCAACTTTCTTTATTGCTTTGGTCTGTGCCGCACCGCCGACTCTTGAAACCGAAAGACCTATATTTACGGCAGGTCTGAACCCGGCATAAAATAATGAAGGTTCAAGATAGATCTGACCGTCTGTTATTGATATAACGTTAGTAGGTATGTAGGCTGAAATATCGTTTGCCTGTGTTTCTATTATAGGAAGAGCAGTCAACGACCCTCCACCGCTTGCTTCGTTAAGTCTGGCAGCTCTTTCAAGAAGTCTTGAATGTAGATAGAAAACATCACCAGGATAAGCTTCTCTTCCTGGCGGCCTTCTCAGAAGAAGTGAGACTTCTCTGTATGCCGTAGCGTGTTTTGAAAGGTCATCGTAGACCACAAGAGCGTCTTTTCCGTTGAACATAAAGTATTCACCAAGGGCAGCTCCTGCATAAGGAGCAAGATAAAGCAACGACGGCGGATCGCCGGCCCCTGCAACCACAACAGTGGTGTAGTCCATGGCTCCATACTGT
This sequence comes from uncultured Petrotoga sp., assembly GCA_937871925.1. GTDB lineage: Bacteria > Thermotogota > Thermotogae > Petrotogales > Petrotogaceae > UBA5851. The sequence continues at coordinate 9,350 of CALMRR010000267.1, read as the reverse complement.
TCAAGCTTATCTACGATTCTTGCGACTACCGAAGATTTCTGACCTATCGCAACATAAATACAGTAGACACCTTTACCTTTCTGATTAATTATAGTATCTATAGCTATCGCAGTTTTTCCTGTTTGTCTGTCACCTATTATAAGCTCTCTTTGGCCGCGTCCTATCGGAATGAGTGTGTCAATTATTTTCAGACCGGTCTGTAAAGGTGTATCGACTGGTTTTCTGGAAACTACTCCGGTTGCTTTTCTCTCTATAGGATAAAATGTCTCTGATTTTATAGGACCTTTTCCGTCAAGAGGTATGCCAAGAGGATTTACAACTCTTCCCAAAAGACTATTTCCAACAGGAATTTCTATTATTCTTCCCGTTCTTGTTACTTTATTACCCTCTTCAATTTTTTTATAATCTCCAAGAGTTATAATACCGACGTTGTCTTCTTCAAGGTTCATTGCAAGCCCTGATACAACAGATTTATCGTTGGTTTCTATTTCTACCAGTTCATTGTACATTACATCTTTCATGCCGTAGGCACGGACAATTCCGTCTCCTACCTGCATTATCCATCCTACTTCCTTTATTTCAGCACTTTCATAGTCTTTTATCTTTTCGCTTAAGACTTTTGTAAGTTCTTCAGGATTTATTTGCAAAGTATTTCACCCCCGGGAGGAAACATCTCTGATTATGCTGTCAAGATAACCTTTAACGGAATAATCGAAAAGCTTATCGTCAAACTCCATCTGAATACCTCCGATCAGAGATTCATCAAGTGTATAAGATATGCTTATCTTTCTTCCCGTTTTTTTGGTTATTGTTTCATAAATCAACTCTTTGGTTTCTTTTGAAAGTTCTTTGGCTGTTGTAAGCTTTACACGGACAAGTCTTTTCATATTAAGACTGTGTACTCTTAGATGTCTTATTATATTGGCAAGAAGCTCCTGCCTTTTATTTTCTATAATAAGAGATAAAAATTTGCTCAGGATCTCATCACCGCTCTTATCAAGATATTCAAGGGTCTTGTTCAGAACGTGTTTTTGAGATATTACGGGATTTTTGAAAAGATTCGAAAACTCCTCATCCTGCTGTATTTTTTTATCCAGCGTTTTTAATATCTCTATATAACTGTCAAGTGCATTTATCTTATTGTTTTGCGAAAGAAATTCAATAAAGGCTTTTGAATATCTGAAAGCTAAAGAATAGGAAGCCTTCATAACGATTCCCCTTTATTGTTCAGAGCCTGCATAGCTCTTCTGGCAAGTTCTTCGTTGGCTTTTATGTCAACTTTTTCTTTGAGAATCATTGCACTTATGGAAACTGCAAGCCTTACAACATTAGACTGAATTTCAAGAGCAGCCTTTTCTTTAAGCTCCGAAGCTTCCTGTTCGGCTTTAAGTATAATCCTTTCCTTTTCAACCAAAGCCTGCTTCTTTGCTTCATCAATGATAGCTTTTGCTTGTGCTTCAGCCTGAAGGATCTTTTCGTCCTTAGTACTCTTAAGCTCTTTTATTTCTTTTTCCATATCTTCTTTTATCTTTTCGGAGTCGAGCTTGGCTTTTTCAGCATCGCTAAGGCTTTTGGAAATTATTTCCTTTCTTTTGGCCACAACATCCAGAAAAGGTTTGTAAAGAAGCTTGTACAGAATAAGTACAAAAAATATAAATCCAACCAGATTTACAATGGATGTCAAATTAAAGTTTATCAAAGTGATCTCCTCCTTTCAGGAAGATTTCCTTCCTTTTTTAAGGAAGAATAAAAAGCATTATAAGAGCAATAACCAATGAATAAAGACCTGTTGATTCTGCAACGGCCATAGCCAAAAGCATGTTTATTCTTATAGAACCGACCATTTCAGGTTGTCTTGCCATAGCATCCATAGCATGAGCTCCTGTCTCTCCTTCACCGACTCCAGGACCGATGGCTCCTATACCCATACATATTCCTGTTCCTATAAACTTACCCATATAATATAATCCCCATGCGAGCATGTTGCCACTTGTCAAAACCATCTTCAAGGCTTCTACAATGCTGTAATTTTCCATAACTTATCTGACCTCCCTTAGTCTTTTTTATTCTACTGCTGAACCTATATATGCTATTGCCAACAAAGAAAAAACGAATGCCTGTATGAGACCGACAAACCATCCGAAGAATCCCCAGAGAAAAACAGGGATAAGAAAGTACTTAAGCATATAACTGACTATAAGTACCAGTATTCCTCCGCCCATTATATTACCGAAAAGCCTTACCGAATGTGATATGGGCTTTGCAATTTCTCCGATGATATTTAGCGGAAGAAGAAAAATTATAGGCTCGAAAAAACCTTTGAACCATTTCCATACGCCCTTGGAATGGGCCGAAAATACATGACTGATGATAAGCACAGAAATGGCATACGCAGCATTCACGTTCAGATCGGAAGTGGGAGTATACCATGTATCAGTAAACATCTCTACTGATACCTTTCCGTTGGAAAGAGGCGAAACACTTATTCCGGGCATTCCCCCTAAAAGATTTGAAACCAATACATAAAGAAAAAAAGAAACCCCTATTACAAAAACAGGCTTTCTGTACTTGGGATTTGGAACAGCATCTTCAACTATACCCCAATAGAATTCAAAAAGCAGTTCGAAGACTGTCTGACGCTTTTTCTCCGGTACAAGTCTGAACTTTACTGTACTGGCAAAAATTATCAACCCGATCATAATAGCAAAAGACATAATAAGAGTCATCGGGTTGACTTCATTCATAAAGCCTGTTTTTCCGTTTATGGAAACAATCCACCTTTGACCTACCCCGGAAAGTTCGGAGTTGAAAACGAAAAGGTTTACTATCCCCAAAACGATATAGAGGCTTAAAAATACTATGATGAGGTACTTTGTAACTTTTTCGTTAATCAAAGAAATCACCCCTACTGTTTGTATGAAAGAAAAGGAACTATCTTCATGTTCATGATGCCGACAAAAGAAATCATCAAGGCACGAACATCAACCAAAGCCCCGACAGTTAAGATTATACCATAAAGAAAGTATCTGATTAAATAACCCAGAGGGATTTTTTTCCATTTGACATAAGGCATCTTCTTGATATCTTCAACCATGAGCATTATACCGAGTATGGCTCCAAAGCTCCCCCAGAAAACCCAAAATGAATAGAGCTTAAAGAAGAACACAAGAAGAAGAAACTCAGCCACGGAAAGAAGAGCTATCTTTTTTATCATCTCCAGCATTTTTCTTTCCAGATCCCTCATACTTTTCAGCCTCTCTTATAAGTTCTTTTATTCCGCAGTAAAGACCTGATATTATCCCTAAAAAAAGAAATACTATAGTCCATACAACACTTTTGGTCAAGGAAGATATCCATTGACCAATAAAAAAACTGACAAAAATGTTAGAAAGCACTATCAAAGCAAAGTTTAATACGCTGTTAGACTGTGTAAAAATTTTTGGATCAAAGCTTTTCATGTTTTCATTGCCAGGAAAACACCCATCTCTGTTTCATCATGGATTATACCGGGAAACTTCAGAATAGTTCCTTCCGAAAGAACCTGAAGGTCTTTTCCTGTGATAACAGACGGAGGAGTGATATTGATACTGTAGCCTATCTTTTCAAGACTCATGGCTATTGAGCCGGAAACCATATTACCCAGTTCGCTTATGGCTGAAAGCGCCATTTCATCAAGACTATTGATCTCAAGCATTCCTGACATCATATTGTTTACTATTCTAATGGCTCCCTCTCGTTTTACCGCATAAACAAGATTTCCGTCTATAGCTCCGTTGAAACCTATGACCGTAATAACATCATAGATCCTTTCAACTTCTTTTACCATAAGCGGTTTTTGAACTTTGAAATCTGTCTTTGCCGCTGTTACAAAGGCTACTTTCAAAGCATCCATAGTTGCGTTGATTATCTTAACATCAAGCATAAGCTCACCTCCTCATAATTTAAATTATATAATAAATGAATTTAATTATCAATAAGCAATCATTATATTGCAACATGGGCTTTTGCATTACATGGAAGGAAGACTGACTTTATGCTATAATTATATAAATATCCTTTTCGCTGTGGAGGGATTGACATGATAGGAGAGCATCCTTATGTAAAATGGGCAATAAAAGCTATTGAAACTTATGTGCTGTCAGAAATGAAAGCACAGCCTTCGTCTGATCTTCCGGAAGACCTGTTCGTAAGAACTGCCGCTTGCTTTGTTTCACTGCATACCATAAGCGGCGAACTAAGAGGATGTATAGGAACCATAGAACCGGTATACAAGAGTCTTTGCGAAGAAATACTCGAAAATGCTATATCAGCCGCCACAAAGGATCCTAGGTTTCCGCCTTTGTCAAAAAACGAGCTGGACAGTATAAAGGTCAATGTAGATATTCTTTCCTGCCTAGAAAAAATCGATTCCGCATCCTCACTTAATCCAAAAATATATGGTGTTATAGTTAAAAGCGGATGGAAAAAAGGAGTGCTTCTGCCGGATCTTGAAGGTGTTGATACCGTTGAACAGCAGCTGAGGATTGCAAAGCTCAAAGCCGGAATTATCGGAAATGAAAAAATAGAGTTATACCGTTTTACTGTCCAGAGGTATCTATGAGATGAAGGTTTCTGCACTTAACTATACTGAAACAAAAGATTTGGGTATTAAATGCAGTCTTTGTCCCCATAACTGCTTAATTGCAGAAAACCAGACCGGTTTTTGCCTCGTAAGAAAAAATATTTCCGGAGAGCTTATCGCACAAAGTTATGCGAACGTATCTTCTGTTGCAGTAGATCCTATCGAAAAAAAACCGCTTTATCATTTTTTCCCGACAAGTAAAATACTTTCTCTGGGAAGCTGGGGCTGCAATTTAAAGTGTCCTTTCTGTCAGAACTTTGAAATATCCCAGTACTGCCGCAACGAGGGCAAGTACATATACCCAGAAATGCTTGGGGAGCTTATCTTGAAAACCGGTGTAAGATCCGTTGCCTTTACTTATTCGGAACCCATAGTATGGTATGAGTATGTTCTTGACTGCTGCCGTGAATTGAAAAAAGCAAAGGAACGGTTCTATACCGTCATGGTGACCAACGGTTATATAAATAAAGAACCCGCAAAGCTGCTTTTAAATTATCTTGACGCTTTAAATATAGATTTAAAGGTTTTCAATAGTCAGAAATACCGTAATATTTTGCAGGGCGGCCTTAAGGAAGTCTTAGATTTTATTGAGCTTTCTGTCAAAATGAATGTTCATACAGAGATAACTACTCTTATAGTTCCGGGACTTAACGATGATATATCCGAGCTTTCCGAGGAATTCAGATGGCTATCTTCTCTTTCCAAGGATATCCCACTGCACATCAGTCAGTACTTCCCGAGATATAAATATGAGGCTGAACCAAAAAGTTACAATTTTTTGGTAAAGGTATACCAAACTGCTAAAGAGTATCTGGATTATGTCTATATAGGCAATACACCTTTCTGGGAGTACAGCGATACATACTGTCCTGACTGTAAGACACTTATAGTAAAAAGGAAAGGCTACGATATAAAAGTGTACAATGCAGATGAATACGGAGGATGCAAAAAGTGCGGGCGAAAGATTTTAGTAGTATAAGCAAAAGTACTGTTTTAATTTTTTCAATGCTGGGAATAAGTTTAATCCTTTTATTATTCATAATTTTTTCAAAACCACTTCCCACTTATGAAAAGTCAGAAATATTTTCCTTGGGCACCTACGTAAGAATCTATATAGCCGGAGGAAAAGTATCTTCCAAAAACCTTTTGAAAATTGCTGAAAAAGAAATCGAAAGACTTTATGCCAAATACAGTTCAAATATACCTTCAAGTGTAGTATACCAGTTGAATGAAAAAAGGGAGATAGAATGCGACGAAGAAAGTCTTTTCCTTTTTCAGGCTGCGGTAAATGTATCCAAAATCACGGGTGATTCTTTTGATCCTACTCTAAGACCAGTTCTGATGTTATGGGGCTTTGATGATGTAAACTCCAGCAAAAGAGTTCCATCCTCCTATGAGATAGAACAGGTTCTCCCTTTTGTCAGCTACAAGTTTATAGATATAGACAGCAAAAACAGAAAAATAAAGTTGCTCAAGGAAGGTGTTACGGTTGATCTTGGCGGTATCTCCAAAGGTTTTATTGTCGACAGGGTTATAGACCGCATAAAAGAGATTGATCCTAAAGCCACAGGCTTTATAGATGCCGGAGGAGATATAGGAATAATAGGACCAAAATTCGGTAACAGACCATGGCAGATAGGCATAAGAGATCCTTTTTCCTCTGACCCGACAAAGCTTATTGATACACTTTACATATATAGTGGGGCAGTTGCTACTTCCGGAAACTACGAGAGATATTTCATACAGAACGGTACGTTGTATCACCATATAATAGACCCAAAAACAGGCTATCCTGCAAATAACTGCAGAAGCTGCACGGTTATTTCGGATAAGGTTATGACAGCAGACGCCTATGCTACAGGACTTTTTGTATTAGGCATAGATAATCCGGCATTGGAGTACTTTACCAAGTTTGGTGTACAAGCATATCTTATCGATAATACCGGAAAAACTGTTGAAACCAGCGGTTTTGAGTACTTTAGAAATAAAGTGAAGTAGTTATGGCGAAAAGAACAAAAAAGTACGATATATTTATAGTAGCTGCTATTTTACTTTTTGCCGTAATTATGATTTTTTTAAATTTATTACTACCACAGAAAGGAATAATTGGAGTAAAAGTTACTGTTGATGGCGTACTGGCTGTTTCAATAACTCAAGATGGACTTTATCCTGTAGAAAAAGACGGGAAACACCTTCTTACAGTTGAGTTTTACCAGGGGAAGGCAAGGGTAAAGGAATCCACCTGTGATAACCAGATATGTGTCAAAACAGGATGGATAAGCAATACAAATCAAACTATCGTTTGCCTTCCGCATAAGATAGTAGTTGAACCTATAGGCGGAAAAAACACAGATGGAGTAGATATTATAACATGGTAAAATCGAAAAAACTTTCAAATATAAGTATTCTTACAGGTATTGCTTGTGCCATGTATGTTGTGGAAAGTTTTATTCCACTTCCCATGCCGCTTCCCGGAGTAAGATGGGGATTTTCAAATCTTCCTGTTCTTTTGTCTGCCGTACTGGATTATGGGGTTTTATCATGTGCAATGATTGCCTTCGGAAAAAGCTTTATCGGAGGTCTTTTGTCTGGGAGAATAGCTTCGGCAACATTCTTTATGGGATTGTCCGGATCAATTGCAAGTGCTCTTTTTATGGGATGGCTTAAAAAGCATGCTCCTAAAGTTGGAACCATAGGAATAAGTGAACTGGGCGCTCTTTTAAACAATACTGTGCAGATACTTATCGCCGGGCTTATTCTAGGAAACAGTAAAGCCGTATTCTACTACTATCCGTATCTTGTTTTAATAGGTACTGTAACCGCATACTTACTTGCAGTAGTTTCTAATATTTTTTTAAGGAGTACGAACCATGACGCTAAAGTATAGATTAGTTCTGGGTTCAGGATCAGCCAGGCGAAAGGAACTTCTTAAGTTTATTTCAAATGATTTCAGAATAACTGTAAGCGATATAGATGAAGAGTGTTCCCAAAGCCTTCCTGAACTTTACGTTCAAGAAGTAGCTCTTAATAAGAGTAAGGCTTTAAAGATAGAGAATGATGAACTACTTATCACTGCAGATACCATTGTGTTTATAGAAGATAAATTTCTGGGAAAACCCCGAAATCGTGAACACGCATTTCAAATGCTGAAAAAACTTTCAGGAGCTGCTCACAAGGTCTACACAGGAGTCTGTCTGAGAACTAATCTATTTACTGATGTTTTTTGCGAATGTACAGAGGTTTTTTTCAGAGAGCTTAGCGACAATGAAATATACTATTATATAGATGCTTTTTCTCCTTACGATAAAGCCGGTGCTTATGGCATACAGGACTTTGGGCTTGTTTTTATCCAAGGTATAAAGGGCGATTATTATAACGTTATGGGTTTTCCGGTTACATCAGTCTACAAAAAACTGCTGGAGCGGGGGATAATAAAGTATGAATGACGAACACCAACTTCCAAGAGAAAAACTTGAAACACAAGGTGCACAAGCTCTCTCAGATGAAGAACTCATTGCAGTGATTCTTAGGAGCGGAACCAAAAACGCATCTGTTTTCAAAGCTTCAAGAGATCTTATGGAAAGATACAAAGATCTTATTACTCTTGCAGATGCCGGCATAAGCGATATCGCATCTGTACAGGGGATAGGCAGGGTAAGGGCCATAAACCTTAAAGCCTCTCTGGAAATAGGAAAAAGATATCATCTTCAAAAAAAGAAAGCAGACACACATTACAAAATGGACTCTCCCGACAGTGTATACACTTTTTCGGAAGAGATGATCCATTACGACAAAGAAGTGGTAAGGGTAATATGTCTTGATTCAAAACTGAAAGTCTTAGGATACGAGGATATCAGCATGGGAACAGTAAACCATTCTCTCGCTCATCCGCGTGATATATTCAGATACGCCATCAGATCAAATGCCGTATCTATAATCCTCGTTCATAACCACCCTTCCGGAGATCCTACGCCAAGTAAAGACGACAGAGATCTTACAGAAAAGATAAAACAAGGCGGAGAATTACTGAATATAAGGATGAATGATCATCTTATTATGGGAAAAAGCAGTTATTATAGTTTTTCTTTATCAAGGATGGTGGAAATGAATGTTTAATATTCCAAACGAAGAAGAGAACAAAAAGCTCAAAAATATTCTTAAACTAAGAGAAACTGTAGAAAAGGATCTTGAGAAAAAAGGCATTAGTGTTCAGAAAAAAGAACAGAAACAGAACACCATATACAAACCTTCATCAGATCTGGAAACAATAAATGTCAACATAGAATCCCTAAAAACATGGTTTGATATTATTATGAGCGACATTAGCGAAACCGATGAGAAAGTTGCTGTTTTCCTTGAAAACAGACTAAGTTCAAAAACACCCAACGTTTTCTCGAACCAGTACGGTCTTATGCACCTGTTAAGAAATGATTTCATGAAAGCAGAAAAATTTTTCCTTATCAATCAATCATGCGAATCACTTTTTAATTATGGTGTACTCAAAATTTTCAGGAAAGACCAAGATGTTCTTGACTACTCAAAGTCTCTCATGAATAAGTACCCTCAAAGCGGTTATCCGTACCTTCTTGTATCCATGTTTTTTACATTCTCAAGCAAATATGATGCTGCCATAAAATCACTTTCGGCAGCAAATAAATATTTAGGCTATGCCTTTTTGGATATGGCAATATCTCTTTACTATAAAAAGATAACAGAGGCTTCTTCATAT
>CALMRR010000266.1 GCA_937871925.1 uncultured Petrotoga sp. | reverse complement strand
TCTTGTGAAAGGTCTATATCAGTGGTTTCAGTTCCGCGTATTATCTGAACGTTGTCTTGGACAGTCTGAAGCGGAACATTAAGCCTAGCAAAAAGTTTTCTGAGAGTAACCGGTTCACTCTTGTCAAACTCTGTTCTGGATGACATGGAATAAGTAAAAACATATATGGATTTCTTATACTTTGAAAATTTTATTATGTCTCCTCCGCAGAGTTCCTTATCTTCTCCTGACAAGAGCTTGGACAGTGAAAATTCTGTAGTTTCGCCATCACGTATGATAACTGCTTTATCGTCAAGCTGATCAATTGGAATATTGTTGCGTGTTATAACCTTGCGCAGAGTAATATCGTCATTTTTTTCAAAGTCTATTTTGAGAGAGGACGAAGGTGTGAAAACATAGACATAGTTTTTATATTTAGAAAATTTTATTATATCCTTACTTTGAAGTAAAACATCTTCTTTGAACATCACATCGTTCAGATTGTAAACTCTGGTACCGTCCGTTCCGCTAACCTCAATCTCATTCTCTACCAAAGCTGCAGAAAGAGAGATCTTTGCTATGACCCTACGCAGTGTCATATCCTGGTTTTTTTCAAAGTCTATCTTCCCGTTGAAGGATGGTGAAAAAACATAGACATACCTTTCAGATCTGAAAAACTGTACCACATCATCGGTTTGAAGCGTGAAGTCATTTGTCCGCATAACTTCTGACAGATTGAGATTTATAGTTCTGCTACCCCTGCTCACCGATATTCTTTCATCAAGTACATCCGGCTGCAGACCGGTTCTTGATATAAGTCTTCTGATACTCATATCTTCGTCTTTTTCAAAATCAACCCTGCCGCTGTATGTGGGAGAAAAAGCATAAACGTACTTTTTTACTCTTGAAAATTGAACTATATCTCCGTTTAGGAGCTGGAAATCTCCGCCCTGTTTTATCTGCTGTATCTGATACTCAAGCTTAAGACTGTCTCTTATGACAACAACGTTATCCTCGTATTGGTCTGTTACGATTCCAGACTTTGCAATAAGCTTTTTCATAGTCATTTCATCACTTTTTTCAAAGTCCAACTTTCCTGAAAATGAAGAAGAAAAAAGATACACATACTTACTGTACTTCTCAAGCTGAATAACATCTCCGCTCTGCAGCTCAACATCAAAACCGTTTATGACTCTTTCCAGCGAGTAGCTTTCTTTTTGGGAACCGCGTATAACTGTAATCATATCGTTTGCCTGAGAAAGCTGGAGGTTGACGCTTAAGATAACTTTTTTAAGACTCATGGGTTCATTTTTTTCAAAGTCTATCTTTCCTGTAAAAGCCGGAGAGAATAGATATACAAATTTTTTAAGTCTGTTAATTATGACGGTATCTCCCTTTTCAAGAAAAACTTTTTCTCCCTCTATGACAGATCGAAGGGAGTATGCTTTTATTTTTCCGTTGTTAAGAACGGTAATACTATCATCTGCCTGTGAAACGGAGATACCTAACCCTGAAATAACATCCGAAAGAGTCATTCCGTTTCTGTACTCTATGGATTTTGAGAGCTGTTCTGTGAATACAGACACACTGTTGGAGTATTCAATGGGGAAAAGCACGTATGAGTTTTCGGTTATTAAAGGATCTTCACCTTTGGTACCGTTAAAAATCCAATCTACAGAAACCTTAGACTCTTTACCGTCGGGGTACCTTATAAGCACATAGGAGGTTTTCATCGGATCGGCAAGTCCGCCTAAAGAGGCTACCAACTCCGAAAGTCTTACAGATTCAGCTTTTATATCAACGTATCCCTGCACCTTGGTATTGCCAAAGACACTAACCTTAAAAGGGGCATACTGCACCACTCCTACGGTTACTCTTGCTGAACGTATATACTCCTTCATCTTTTGTTCAAGAAGCTCCTGAAGAGCTTCAATACTCATTCCTTCTGCTTTTATCCTTCCCAGAGGAGGAATGGTTATTTCTCCCTGCGGACCAACATATATGGAGCTTGAGGTAAGGTCCGGATATCCGTATACCCACACTCCCAGTACATCGCCTTTTCTTATATCGTATCCGTAGACTGCGGCTATCATAAAAAGTACCGCAACAAAAAAACAAACTTTTTTCATTCGTCGTACCTCCTGAATCATCCTATCATATTTTCTAAAAATTCTAATTCCTGAGAATTATATCCCATCATCTTTATCTTTTTCAGAATATCTTTTGCTGTAACCGGATCTCCGTTTTTTATAGCTGCTCTGATCTGAAGAACAAGACATTCCAACTTCTGATTGTTATCAAACGGAAGCTCTGCATCAATAACTTTTTTATAAAAACCCGCCTCATAAAGACACTGAATACGGTAAAATCTTGTCTCACTGAGATGTATCTTTTTTTCAAGAGCTTTTTCAAAAAGGCTGACCGCTCTTTCATATTCATTCATAAGCATGAGGCATACTCCCGCATTATGGTAAAGCACTGAATTTTCACTATTTAGAGAAATAGCTTTAAGAAAAAAAGAAAGTGCCTTTTCGTACTCTCCGTTTTCAAGGTGTTTGTTAGCTATGTTGTTATAGACATTGGACTCCTGAATACTTCTATTTTCCAACGCCAACACCTTCCGAATAGTAGTATAGTGAATCGCTCAGTACTCCCCCCGGAAGAATAACGGAAAGTTTGGTCTGTTTTATTCCTTCGACTATGGGAGCAACAAGTTTATACTCCACATAATCCACAAGTTTGTATGAACTGGAAAGATACCTTTTAAGATAGTTTACATCCGAGGAACGCAGAATGTATCCTCCCGTACTATAGATTATGTCCCTCAGCGTGGGATCTATACTTTCGGAGTTATCGTTTACATAAAATACCGTACACCCTGAAAGAATAAGTGGAACAGACTGGGACTGACTGAGTTTGGAAGCGAGCGTCCCGCTGAGAATGACAAACGAATCTGTTTTTATCTGTGAAAGTGCCGAAGAAAAAAACTGGTCAACACCCTTTATTTCATATATATCAGCTTTTGAATACTCTCTTTCATATTCAAAGCTCATCCTTCCGCCGGAATCAAAAACCAGAAGATCTTTGGTAATGAAATCAGTCTTATTTCCTGATATGTCGGTAACACTAAATTTGGCTCTTACTTGAAGATCGTTTACATTTATCCCGTAAACATTCATTACATACGGCTGATACTGTGTTTCGCTGCTAAATCTGCAAAGAGTGGCAGTATATTTTTTTTGATCCAAAAAAACAGCAACACCGTTTTTCAGTCTCAAAATTCCTCTAAAAGAACCAAACTGGCTTTTTTTGTCAAAAAGAGGAAAGGATTTTAAATTAAGAAGGTTAAAGATAAAAACTCCATCTTTGGAAGAAATAAGAGGCATTCCCCATGGTAAGACCGCCAAAGACTGTACCCCGGTTATATCCAAAGGATATTTTTTTAAGATTTTATTGTCTGTCATATCATAAACGTAGATGCTGTTGCTTATTCCTTCGTGAACATAAAGGTAGTTCTGCCATATCCCACCGTTTAAAAGCACTTCTTTATCTGAAAATTTGTACTTTACAAGTACTGTACCGTCAAAACCGATTATCATGAGGTCATTTTTAGAGGGATCATAAGCTACTACCCTTCCAAGCTTGTCCAGTCCGAATATTACGGCAGGAAAGCCTTCCAAAAGAGGCTTAAGATTATTTTCATAAGCTCTGAGCTCTTTAAGCTTTACTTCGTTTTCCGCAGGACTTGCCTGTTGACTCTCGAAGGTAATATAATCCGAAAAAGGCTCCATATAATATATTCCCTTGTCAGTTCCCAGGTAAAGACGGTTGAGCATATCATCCGCACCAAGAGAGTAGGCTTTTATAGTTTTGGGAAGCTCTATCCATTTTTCTTCATAGTTATTAAATTTAAAAATAAGCGAGTTTTTGCTGTCCAGTATGTATCCTGTAGAGTTTAAAATCTGTGCGTCATTTGCGGTATAGAAACGCTCGTAGGTGTTTTGGTTTCCTTTTAAGGAAAGGATTTCCGTGAAGGTAGGAGTCGCATAGTTAGATAATGAAAACTCCTCCATTATAGAAAGGAAGTTCTGCATAGTGCTTACTTCCTCTGTCTGAACAGAAAACAAAAGGATGTTTTCAATATCTTTCTTAGCCCTGTCTATGAATCCAAGCTGAAGGTCAAGTTTGGCCGCATAGTACCAGAACTTCGGAATATCTTCTATATACATCTGTCCGGCAAGCGCATCGTTGAGGGTGACTCTGGCTTCATACTTTTTTTCGGAAAAAAGAAGCTGAAGACTGTCGCTGAAAAGTTTCCTTGACTTAAGTTCCCGTTCGTTAAGGTCAATACAAAAACAAATTGCACTTATAAGTATCAGTAAAATCATTATTATCTGTTTTTTCATTTTTTTAGCTTCCCAGAAAATATCTTTACAAGGTCTGTCTTATTTTCCTGTCCTTTCAAAAGACGTTTTATATTTTCTCTATGCCTATAAACAGCTAAAAGCAGAAGAAGAAAACCATAGAGGCCAAGCTTATAATTATAGATAAAACCTATCAGCACATCCACTCCAAGAGCTAACAGAGATGCAATCGAGACATACTGGGTTATTAGTGTAACCGGTATCCATACGGCAAAGAAGAACAGTCCAAGCAGCGGACTTATTCCGAAGTATGAACCTACAGTGCACGCCACTCCCTTTCCGCCTTTGAACCTGAGCCATACAGGATAGTTGTGTCCCAAAACAGTAAAAAAACCGGCAAGATATACTATCCACGAATCAGCCGAATAGAGGTTTATTGCTACAATTACAGGCACAAAAGCTTTTGCGCCGTCTAAAATCATACAAAGAGCACCCATTACAGGAC
>CALMRR010000265.1 GCA_937871925.1 uncultured Petrotoga sp. | reverse complement strand
TTCAGAAACGCTTGTTATATTATAGAGGTATCTAATCCTAAGAAGGTATCAACCGGTATAAAAGAAGTTTATATTGACTCCGCCGCGTACGGTTCTAATCTTCTTCCGGTTTTTAACGATGGAAAAGATCATCATGTAAGGGTAGTAATGGGATAGCATCATAATTTTACAGGGAGGGATATGTATGTTTAAAAAAGTATTACCGGTATTGTTTGTATTTATGTTGTTTGCGGGTGTGCTTATGGGTAAAACTGTCATTACTTATGCCAACTGGAATCTTGGACTTGAGCTTGAAACCAAGATAGTCAAGGAGTTTATGAAAGCGTATCCGGATATTGAGGTAAGATTTGCAGAAAACATTGATTACGGAAAGTATATTGATTCTCTTAATGCCGCTGCAGCTTCCGGCAAGCTTCCGGATGTCATAATGATACCGAATATTCCTATGGCTCTTACCAACGAATGGGCACTGAATATAAAAGATATGGTAAGGAAAGATATTGAGTGGATGAATGTACCGACGCCTTTACGTGCTGCCGCTTCTTTTGAGGACGGAGTATATGCGGTTCCGGCGGGTATGTACTTCATGGGATACTTTGTAAACGATGATCTTTTTAAGAAGTACAATGTTTCTTCACTTTCATTCTCACCTACATGGCAGAGTTTTATGAATGCTGTACGCACACTCTCTAATCCTGCCGAAAAGATACTGGGACTTTGTGAAGAAGTGCAGATTCCAGAATGGTATCCTGCCTCTCTTAACGCTGATCTTGGATGGTTCACATGGGACGGTTCAAAGTACAATCTTGACGGAAAGGAATTTATAACGGCTGTAAAACTTGCCAAACAGCTTTATACCAACAAGTATGTTTTTGACAGTCTTACTGAACAGGAGAAAAAGCTTTTTAATGCCGGATGGTATGGAGAAGCATGGGATCAGGGTGAAATAGCCGTGAGATGGTCAGGCTCATGGGATGTAAACAGCTTCAAAAACCTTAAATTTAATTCAAGGTTTATAGGTGTGCCAGGCGGAAGAACACCTGTAGTCGGAGATTTCATGGTTATCTCTTCATCTACCAAAAATGCAGAGGCAGCCTATAAGTTTATAAGATATATAACCTTTGCGCGTGAAGGCATGCTGAAAAGACTTGAAATTGATGAAAAGAAACAGTGGTCATCACTGCCGCTTACCACGGAAAAAGCCATAATAAACAAGTATTTTGAAAAAAACGCTGCATTTCCGGGCATAAAAGAGGCTTTCGCAACCATAGACTCAGGTATAATCGAAGGTGTAAAGATCGTTCCCGGTTATATTGAGTCAAGATGGACATCGCCAACAGGTGTTAAGATCGGATCAAACGATAACGCCAACATAGGAGACGTAATATGGAATGCCATGAGAGGTAATGTAAACATAGCGGACTACGCATCGGCTCTGAACACTCTTGCCGGCAAGGCTCACCAAAGCGGATATAATACTATAATATCCATAATAAAGTAGGGAGAAGGTTACTTTGAAAAAGATGTGGCTGACGGTGTTTATTCTTTGTTTATTCGGTTTGGTTTTTTCAGCAGTTACGCTGGAGGAGCCGTATTATAAAAAATATAAATACTGGACTTCCAATGGGTATGCAGATGCGGCGGGGGTTTTTATCGCCCCGCCCTTAAATGCATCAGTTCTTGATAAAGGTCAGAGTATTGAGTTTGAAGTTTGTGTTCCGTACAGTGGCCTTTATAATATTCAGCTTGTGTACACCGTTCTTTCAGATGAGCTTGCTGAAAATGAAGCCCAGGTGAAAATAAACGGTGAGTATCAGTATTACGAATCAAGACGGGTTATTC
>CALMRR010000264.1 GCA_937871925.1 uncultured Petrotoga sp. | reverse complement strand
TTTTCTTACAGTATAGGTGCCGGATTATTTTTTGGGTTTTAATAATAAAAACTGAGACGGGTCTTGTGACCCGTCTATTTTGCCTTACGAGGTGTACGCATGATAGAAAAATGGTGGGTTTTCCCTTTTATTGCAATACTTGGCATTTCTCTTCTGGCTTTCATACCTTCTCCATCAAATACCTTAAATCCAAATAAGTATATTGATTCTTATGAAAATATTTTTATAAAAGCAAGCACCATTGATCTATACTTTGACGATACTTCTGACAAAATCTTTTTAAACGATAAACTTTTTGTCGAAGAAAAAAATGATGCAGTTTATCTTACCGCACCTTCACAGTTTTCTATTTCTTCCCAGAGTACAAAAATTGTCATAGGAACCAAAAATAGAATACAAAAGCTCAGAGTAGACGGTATTTCCATAAAAATATCTGGCATAGCCGCCATAACAAGTATTATTATTGATGGAATAGGCATTAACATTGATTCTGATATTTCCTGTGAAAATATCGATATGAAGGGTACAGGAATAACAGTAAAGGGTCTTATGGACTGTACAACAGCAAAAATAAACGGAACTTCTGTCAATCTGAATATTGCGATGGCTAATAATAAGGATATGGATATAAACTGCACAAGCATAAATGCAACTATCAAGTACTTTGAAGATTCTCCTTACTTCAAGGACTTACGTGTAAGCGGATTAAGCGGAGCTATGTCTCTTATACTTCCCAAAAATGATTTTTTTAAAGTTGAAAAGAACATAAGCAAAAACATTGCTGTTAACACTTTCTTTTATTGATTTGCTCTTGTTGGAGGGTACCGATGAAAAAGCTTCATATGATAATTTTCTTGTTACTGGGAACTATTATCTCATTTGCTGTCAACCCTGAGGATATTTACGATTTAAAAGCAAAAATACGTGATCTGGAAGTCACTGTCTCAAAAAATCCCAAAGATGCCACAGCTTTATATCAGCTGGCATTAAGTTATGAGGTTCTTTCAGAAAATGGTGACGAAAAATATCTTGAAAATACCCGGATTAACTTTCAAAACTATCTTAAATTAGATCCTTACAATTCCGTAGCTCGTGTAAAGTATGGAAAATCTCTTGTTATGTCAGGTCAGAAAAACTGGTTTCTTCCAGCAAAAATGTGGTTTATAATGTCTGGTACTTCTGAAATGACTAAAGCGGCGGAGGTTGATCCGGAAAATTTCAATGTCAGATACATCAGAGGATCCACGTGCTTTGAACTTACAGAATACTCTTTTTGTATTCAAACCGCAATTACGGACTTTGAATATATACTTTATAACAAAGAACTTTTCAGACCATATTTTGATAGTGAAACTATAAACGAGCTTAACTACAAGCTTGGGTATTGTTATATATTTACCAAAAATTATGAAAAAGCTTTTTTATACCTTGATGATGTAATAAATAACCATCCATACTCAATTTACTATTCTCCTAGTATCGCCTTAAGAAGAAAATACACTAAATAATCAGTGGTGAAAATATGTTTAAACTAAAAAAATTCCTTTTAATGCTTCTATTAAGTGAGTTATCCGGAATTGCCATATCGTTTTTGATTTATCTTTTCAGTAAAACTTTTGACTACTTTGAAATAAATCTTACAATATCCCTGATTTTTTCAAATTCAATTGGCTTGATATACTATCTTATATCTTCTATTTTTAAGTATTATATTGCCGACAAGCTTCAGAATACACTTATAAAATTCTTTCTGAAATTTTTTGTGTTATTTGCTTCTTTATTTCTATCCTTTGAAATCGCATATTTTATTATACGATACTTTTTTAAGATGGCTATTTTTCCAGATTACTTTGAAATTCAAAATCTTCTGCTGGTAATAAACATTATTCTATTTTCAGTTTTAATAATTTTTGTTATTATTTACCAGAAACTCCGAATTGAGATTGAAAAAAAGAACAGGGAAAATGAAAATCTCAGAAGACTTCAGACAGAATCAAAGCT
>CALMRR010000263.1 GCA_937871925.1 uncultured Petrotoga sp. | reverse complement strand
CCCATGTGCTCTTTTATATACTCCAGGTATTCCTGTGCTACACCGTTTTGATAACGGTCACAAAGATTATCAATAATTTTGGACGAATAGAAAACAATATTTATCATATTGTCGTCCATCAAAAGTCTGCCTTTTACACACGCATCAAGTATAAGTTCGGTCTTTGCGGAGATTATTCTTACCATTTCTGCTTTTACAAAGCCCGCAAGTCCCTTTATAGTGTGAAAAGACCTAAACAGGGCAATTACACTTTCCTGATCTGCCCGGCTGTCAGAAGAGATCATCCTGAGAGTTTCACGTATTACAGCCGATGATTCCCTTGTTTCCGAAAAAAAAGTTTTTATGAAATCCTTCTGTATCTTATCAAGTAACTCGGTATTTACACCGTTTACGGTATCAATCAAAGCTTTTTCTGTTTCCAGTCTGTTTATGAGGCTTAATTCCCGCATGTAACGCCTGTCTGACATAAGATCAGCCTCCCTTTAAAAGACCCAGCTCCTGGAGTTTTAAAATAAAGTCTTTTTTCAAAATAGGCTTGATTATATATGCTTCACATTGTGCTTTGAATGAATTACGTACATTTTCCACATCGCTCAGGGCGGTGGTCATGATAATCTTTGTCCCATCAAGCCCATATATTCCGTTTTTGTTTTCTGCAGAACGTATCTTTTGCAGCACCTGTATGCCATCCATCTGTGGCATCATGATGTCCAGACATACCAGGTCATAACGTTTATTTGATTTGAGAGAACTTTCAAAAAAACTTATCCCCTGTGCCCCGTCGTTTGCTATGTCGCAGACGGCATACTCCTTCAAAAAAGAGCTTAGGAGCTTCTGACTTATAGGATCGTCTTCAATAATAAGTACGTTCATACTTTAACCTCCTATTATAGTCTAATATATATTATATCGCAAATTAAAAAACAAAACTCAAAATAAAATTATATAACCAAAAAATGTAACCGAAAATTTAAATTACACCTCATATATCACGGCGTAAGCCTTTTAGGATCTCTTGGGAGAAGAGTTGCCTCACGTATATTATCAAGTCCAAGCATACAAGTAATAACTCTTGCCGGACTTAATCCAAATCCTCCATGCGGTGGGCAGCCATACTTGAAGAAGTTTAAGTAGTCTTCTATACCATTAAGATCAGGTAGCTTCTCGCTTGCCTGGCTGCAAAGAATATCATAACGGTGTTCCCTCTGTGCTCCTGTGGTTATCTCTGTTCCGCAGTATATAAGGTCAAAGCTTTTAGTTATCTGTTTATTTTCGCTGCGCATATGATAAAAAGGCCGTACACTCCAGGGAAAGTCTGTCAGGAAAACAAAGTCTGAATTAAAAACTTCCTTTACATATCTTCCCAATGCTTTTTCACCGTCCGAGCTCAAGTCAGAATTTTCCAAGCATTCTATGCCATAGTTTTTAACAATGGCTTGAGCCTGTGTCATGCTTATTCTCGGAAAAGGTAGCTCCGGAATATTTATCTGTATACCGTAAAGTTCTTCAAGTTGTTTGCTGTAAAGCTCTTTAAGACCTGAAAATGTAAACGCAAGCCACTGCTCCTCAAAGCACATAACATCTTCAACAGTTTCTACGTATGCGATTTCCACATCCAGAGAGGTAAACTCCGTAGTGTGGCGGCTCGTAAAAGATGGTTCTGCCCTAAACACCGGACCTATCTCAAAAACTCCCTCAAAACCTCCGGCAATAGCCATCTGTTTATAAAACTGCGGAGATTGGGCGAGGAATGCCTTACGTTCAAAGTAGTTCACATGAAAAACCTGAGCACCTGATTCCGAGGCTGCTGCCATTAGCTTGGATGAAGATATTTCTGTAAGATGTCTGGCATAAAAATACTCTCTTGATAGTTTTAGAAAGTCTGAAAAAATTCTGAATATAAGCTTCTTTTTTGGGTTTCTAAGATCAAGATGCCTCCAGTTAAGGCGTTTTTCAAGAGATGATTCGAGTTCTTCAGATATATCTATAGGCAAACCGGTATGGGCTGATGAAAGCACCTCCAAGTCGGTAACCAGAACTTCTGTTCCGCTTTTGCTGAGTTCTGTTCTGTTGATGGTGCCAGAAATTTTAAGCACGCTGTTGACGGAAATTTTGTCCAAAACATCCATTTTTTCTCCGAGAAGAGTTCTCAGAAATGTTGCCTGTATCTGTGACGAACCGTCGTCAATAATCATAAACTTCAGGTTTTTCCCTTTGTTTCTAACTGTTTTTATAAAGCCGCATATACATACCTGTGTTTCAGACTTTAAGCCCAGCAGCTCTTTTATTCTCTGTCTCATAAAGTACACCTCCGTTTTAAAATAGAAAAAACCGGTGCTGGCTAAGTAATAAAAACCAGCACCGGTTAATTAATCAAAGATTAATTAAGGTGCTATGATATCATCATCAACTTTTTTGAAAGAAAGTACACTCATCTTTGCCTCCAAAATAATTCTTTAAAAAGTATTATAGCATACTCCGTAATAAAAATCAAAAAGAAAGAACAACTTTTAGGAAAAGTATCAAGAAGTATATTATAGCTGTCACGATTCCAATTGAGAAAATGGTTTTGAGAACACCCTGCCTGTAAAAATCATTGGCGATAAGACCCGGAATTATGGTTCCTATAGTTGTAGATATATAATCTACAGGTAGGTTCCGTATAGTGATATAATCAATCAGCAGTTTTACAAGAATACCTGTCAGAATATTCACTGCCAGACGTTTTTTTCCATAAAGGATAAGAAATCTGTTCATCAGTAGGACAAGAAGATAGGTTATAAAACCTGAGCCCAAGGTATATAGTATTCTTAATGGATTGTTCAAGAACATATAAAAGTAAAAAGGAGTTACTATGCCTCCTGCCGAAAGTCCGGTAAGCCACCAGTAGAGAGTACTTATGGAAATTCCTACGGAAAA
>CALMRR010000262.1 GCA_937871925.1 uncultured Petrotoga sp. | reverse complement strand
TCGTTAACGTCCATTTTAACCTGTTCTGAAGAACCGCTTGCTATAGAAACCCTTCGCAGAATTTCGCTAAACTCTGCTGTAGAAAGAACCATTTTGGTTTTGAAAGCCTTTGGCAGTATGTCCATATAATTTGGAAATTTGGAGTCTATAACATTAAGTGCCAGCTCTACTGAATCTTCGGAGAAAGAGAAAAGAGCCCTTGAACCGTCGAAGTTAAGCTTGAAAGTTTTGGAACGGCATGAAAGCAGTACATTCCTGAGTTCTTCAACACTTCTCAGGGATAGAAGGAACGACGAAACAAGGCTTGACTGCTGAAGATTTATTTCAGAAATGCCCAGTCTGTAGCTGTCTGTCGCAACAAGACTTAAAAAACCCCCGCTCCTGAAATCCCAGTAAACCGAGTTCAAATTTCTGGAGAGCGGATCCGAATCTCTTGATGCACAGAAAATTACTTTTTCGATCATATGAAGAATCTTTTCCCTTTCAAGGTCCACCGTCGACCCCGCCACTGAAGGAATAACGTTTGGAAACTCAGCAGCATTCATTGTTGGAAGCTTAAAAGCAGTAGTTGCCGATTCAAGGCTGAGAACTCCGTTATCGTAGTTAATGATTATACTTACAACAGGCAAGGATTTGAGAATCTCTGAAAAATTTTTGTGATCAACCACAAAAGCGCAGTCCTCCTGAGAATCCTCCACCGTGGTTTTTCCGTGGAAACCCGTCTGAAGATCCGTGGCATATACATTTAGCTCTTTTGCGGCAACCTCTATCTTTATTCCCGAAAGGATAGGGTTGGTAGTCTTTTTTGCGACAGCCTTTTCTGCCATATCCACCAGAGACGAAAGGGTTTTTTTATTAATCTCAAACTTCATATTCTGTACCTCCTCAGTTAATTTCATTTTAATAGATTTTACCTCAAAACCATACAAAAAATCAACAATCTGACTTTGCAAATTAAAAGTCTATAAAACACTTTCTTTTATGATATAATAGTTTAAGAATGAGAGATCTGCAGGAGATATACCCCAATGAGTAAAAGAAGCATAGCTGTAATCGTCATACTGGTTTTCCATATTATATCATTATTTGCAGCAGATATAATCGTAAGTGCATACAGTTCTCTTCCCATAAAAGGACTATACATAAGTCCTAAATCTTTTGTGGTACCACTTTCTTCTGAAAACTTAATCCGTCTTCTGAACAAAGACGGAACAATCCGTTCTGTTTATGAGACCTCTGCCGAACCTAATGCAGTCGTCTTTTCTGAAGATGAATCAGTTATTGCCTGCGCAAATGTAAACGGAAGTGTTGATATTTTTAATCTGACCAATCCTATAGCCAATTTCAAGCTCACAGAGTCCAAAGAAAGCATAACTTCTATTGATATGAAAGATCAGAAAATCATATTTACATCCTATGATAAAAAAGTATTCTTTTACAACATCTCCAAAAGAAAAAAACAGTTTGAATTTCCTATTGGTTCAATTCCCGTATGCTCCAAGTTCATATCAAAAGAACTGGCAATAGTAGGTGATTTTAACGGGAATGCTTATATGTTCAGCGAAAACGGAATAAAATATACAAACAAAATTTTCAGCTCTGCAATAAGAAACATCTTTGTATACCAGGACAGACTTATATTTGTCGGTTCCGAAGGCAAAGTTGTTGTGACAGACCTTTCAATGAATATAAAATCAGTGCTTCCACTTGAAAATAATATTCAATCCGCTATACTCTCCCCGGATTCAAATTACCTCGGTATACTATACAACAACAACTCCTTCAAGGTTTACAGCATAGAAGGCATTCTTGGGAGTACCCTGAAAGTTATACTTAACATAACAGCCCTTCCTTTCAGATGCGCTGCACTAGCTTGGACTAACAGCTGGCGCGAAATACTGCTTACCGAAGGTTCTGATATGTATCGAATTACCTTTCCTTCAGGAATACTAGAAAAGACTGTTGAAAATATGGTCTCCCTTCCCAAAAAACTTTTTTGGAAAGACAATTACCTTGTCTTTGCAGATAAAATTTCAAATTTTGGAATAATCGATATAGAATCCGGAAAGCTTATCTCTTTTTTCAACACTCAGACCGCCGGAATAAACGATTTCATTGTAATAGACGATAAGTATATTGTCACCGTGGGCACGGACGGTATTGCAAGATCCTATGATCTTAACACAGGAAAAAAGACAAAGGAAATTTTTTTATCCGACAGCCAGCTTACTTCGGTTGATATAAGCCCAGATAAAAAATTTATTGTTTTCGGGGGCTGGGATAATAAAGTATACGTTTACAACTATCCCTCCTTCACAAAGTACAGGGTAGTTTCAGACCTTCATGACAACTGGATAAACGATATAGCCATAAACCGCAACGGCAGTTATATCGCCGTATCCTCTTATGACAGGAAGGTAAGCATATCAAAATTTCCTGATTTCGAAAGCTCCAGCCGGAAATTTTTTTCTTTTAAGTATAATATATGGAGCGTAAGCTGGGCCCATGCAAAAGAGTTCCTTGCCACCGGAGGATACGACGGAATACTTGAGATATGGGATGCTTTGTATCAAATGTCCATAAAACCTGGTATTTCAACTCCAAGCATCCGTGATATAGAATGGAATATTGATGACACAAAAATAGTTACTGCCTGTGAGGATGGAAATATATATCTCTGGAATGCAAAGAGCGGCGAACTGATCAGCACAGTCAACGTATCCAGCGGTCCTGTTCTGGACATATACTGGAACAAGGGAAGCAAGTATATTGCCTGTATAGCCGACAAGAACGTTCTTAAGATTTTGGATATAGAAGAAAAAAAATGTATTGCCACCATAATGATTTTTAAAGACGGAAAGTATGTATCGTTTAAAGAAAACGGCGAGTATATGACCAACATTCCATCACAGTCCGAAAGCATATACTTTTCCAGATACAATCCTCTGATGCTTATAGACACGCTGATGCTCAAAAAAGTTGACAATCTGAACCTGCGTGAAGTAGAACCACCAGTTATAGCATGTCCTGATAACTTTATTCTTTCACCGCAAAACAATACTATAAATATAGAAATTTCAGATAACAGAATGTTGAAACAGGTAAAGATAGGAACCAGGCTTTACGATGTAAACCAAAAGGATTTCTCGGTAGATTTCAAAATAGATATAGAAAAGCTTATAGCAGATGAAATACAAATCCTGGCTTATGATGACAGTGGCAATAAGTCCATAAAAACCGTTCCGCTTGAGTATCAGAATATAAGTCTTATAGCCATAGCAAACGAAGTCGTGCGGGAAGAAAGCGGAAAGTACATAGGAGTTCTTAGCAAAGGGATGACAGTAAAGCTTCTTGGAATTTTCAATGAAAGCTATATTATAGACTTCATGGGAAAAAAGGGAGTTATCGCAAAGTATTTCCTTATCAAGTGATTATTTAACAAAAAATATAAAACAGCTTTTAATTACAATTTAATTTTTGTTAACTAATATTTTACATTCAACCTTGATTCGTAACATTTAAGCGGTAGTATTATCTTGAAAACAAAAACTATAGGAGGTGTTTGATATGAAAAAATTATTATTGGTTTTATCTTTAGTGTCAATTCTTATGGTATCAGTTTTTGCAACTGATATGAATCTTGCAGATATTAATTGGACAATAAACTCTGACCTTAAGATCAACAGAACGGTAAGTGTTAAAGTTTATCAGTGGATCTATGCAAGCGTATCTTCAAACAAGACTATTGAAATTACAAAACCTGGTTCTGAAAGCTTTGATCTTTTCAACATTGCTGTAGGTTCAAACAAGGGAGCAACCCTGAGAGTCGAAATGACTGGTCTTCCTGAACAGCT
>CALMRR010000261.1 GCA_937871925.1 uncultured Petrotoga sp. | reverse complement strand
AACTTGAGGAAATGCTGAAAGATTATCTGAAAACACCGTATATAAATTTATTTGCAAACGGACATCTGGCTCTTGAATGTATCATAGCAGCATTAAATCTAACAGGGGAAGTTATTACAACACCATTTACTTTTGCATCTACAACACATGCTATAGTAAGGAATGGTCTTAAGCCTGTCTTCTGTGACATCAGAGAAGAAGATTGTACGATTGATGCAGACAAGATAGAACAGCTTATAACAGAAAAAACTTCAGCTATAGTTCCTGTCCATGTTTACGGAAATCTTTGCGATACGGGAAAGATAGAAGAAATAGCCGGAAAATATAATCTAAAGGTTATTTATGACGCTGCACATGCTTTTGGTGTAAGCAGATATGGCAAAAGTTCTGCATGTTTTGGAGATGCATCTATGTTCAGTTTCCATGCCACAAAAGTCTTTAATACGATAGAAGGCGGAGCTGTTACATTTAGAGATGAAAAACTTATAAAAATTCTGGATGACTTAAAAAATTTTGGCATAACCGGTCCGGAAACAGTAGAGTATGTAGGAGGAAATGCCAAGATGAACGAGTTTCAGGCGGCTATGGGGATATGCAATCTTAGGCATGTAGAGGAAGAAATTAATAAACGCCGTAAGGTCTACGAAAGGTATCTTAGTAATCTTGAAGGAATTAAAAATATAAAAATAGTAAGACCTGCTGAAGGAATCAAAAGCAACTATGCGTACTTTCCTGTTATTTTTGATGGATATAAAAAGACAAGAAATGAAGTGTTTGAAGAATTAAAAGCACATGATGTTATTGCAAGAAAGTATTTTTATCCTTTAGTTAATGATTTTGACTGTTATAAGGACAAGTATAGTTCGGATTGTACTCCTATAGCAAAATACATCGCTGACAGGGTATTAACTCTTCCTTTATATGCAGACTTGGATTTAGGAGTTGTAGATAGAGTTTGTGAAATCATAAAGAAATAAGGGGGGAATGATTTGAAAGGGATAATACTTGCAGGCGGAAAAGGAAGCAGATTATATCCAATAACCAAATCGATAAGCAAACAGCTTGTTCCGATATACGACAAACCCATGATATACTATCCTTTGTCAGTTCTGATGCTTTCAGAAATAAAGGAAGTTCTGGTCATTTCAAATCCGGAGTATATAGAGTTATATAGACATCTTTTGGGCAACGGAAGCAGTATAGGGATGAGCATAGAGTATAAAGTGCAGGAACAACCCAGAGGACTTGCGGATGCCTTCATAGTAGGCGAAAGTTTTATAAACGGAGAAAGTGTCTGTC
>CALMRR010000260.1 GCA_937871925.1 uncultured Petrotoga sp. | reverse complement strand
TATTTGAAAGTTATGATTCTAGAAAAATAATGGATATGTTCAGAGTTAATCTTTCGGAGTGATATAAATGCAGACTACAAAAGATTTAAACTGTATCATCAGATCTGAAGGAACAGAACCTTTTGAGGTTTTCCAGATACTAAAAAGAGCAGGTGTATTTGTGAAAATATTTCCTGCTCCCAAAAGCATTTTTATGATCTGTGCTCCGGTTATTCTGATTTCCGAAAGTTCTCTTGAGCAAGTCAAAATTCTTTTAAAATCTCAGGGTATTAATTACGAAAGCTTTACTTTAAAAAACGATATAATTCAGGAGTTGCTTTGATATGAAAGTCTATGGAATTGATTATGGCACTGTAAGCACTGGAATTGCTCGAGGCGAGAGTATCCTTAAGATTGCCACAGGAATAGGCCAGATAAAGACGCCGGAAATCTTCAACTTTTTTTTGAAGGAGGGTCTTTCTGAAAATAATGTTGTTGCTTTAGGGTTGCCGGTTTCCATGTCGTCAAGATTTTCCGAGCAGACGTTTAAAACAGTTGATTTTGCATTAAAACTAAAAGAAAAGTTCGGTGCCAAGATTTATCTTATCGATGAAAGGCTTACCACAAGTATGGTATATTCAACCATGAAAAATGCCCGTTCAACCAAAGGATATAAAAATTCCAAAGATGAAAACAGCAGTGTCCTTATACTAAGCTCTTTTTTTTCTAATGAGAAAGGTTATTCTGAGCTTATACCCGGAAAAGTTTTCGATATAGGTATCGTTGAAAAAGATAACTTAATGGTTTATAATACTGCGGTAAGTGTTTCTTCACTCAAAGGAAAGGCAGTAGATATTTTTACTACAGATCCATGGATTTTTTGGTATTATTTTAAAAACGGGTTTAAAAGCACCACGATAGAAGCGGATCTGAAAGTTTCATATGAAAGTATATACACGTTTATGGTAGAAGAAAAGTATCTTAAAGAAAAATTTTTATGTGAATGTGTCTGTAGCTTAGATGGATAGAGCACCGGACTCCGGATCCGGGAATGCGGGTTCAAGTCCCGCCAGACACGCCATAGTATAACGCAAAATGCAGGAGGTATAGATATGGCAAAGCATGATCTGGGAATTGATCTTGGAACGGCAACTTTTGTTGTATATAAGCGTGGCGAAGGGATAATCATACAAGAACCATCGATGGTTGCAATAAATAAACGCAAGGGGCAGATTCTTGCCATTGGAGCTGCTGCAAAAGAGATGATAGGTAAAACCCCAGAAGAAATCTCTATTGTAAAGCCTATTCAGGATGGAGTTATAAGTGATCCGGATGTAATAGAAGAGGTGCTTAGGTACTTCATAAAAAAGGCAAAAGAGACTTTTGCTATTTCAAAACCTAATTTAGTAATAGGCATACCGGCGTTAACAACCGATGTGGAAAGAAGGGCTGTTGTTGATGCGGCAGAAAGGGTAGGAGCTGCAAGAGCGGATCTGGTAATAGAACCGTTGGCAGCCGCCATTGGTTCAGGTATAGACATTGTAAAGCCAGATGGGAATATGATCATTGATATGGGCGGTGGAACTACCGATATTGTCGTCATAAGTTTAGGTGGAATTGTTGTAAGTGATTCCATAAAGCTGGCAGGCCAGGCAATGGATGCAGAAATAATAAAGTATGTAAAAAGAGTTTACAGGTTTCTGATAGGTGAATCAACGGCTGAACAGATAAAGATCAAAATCGGAAAAGCTTATGAAAAAGAAGAAAATATAGAGTTGGAAATAAAAGGTCAGGATTTGAAAACAGGACTTCCTTCTTCAATAAAATTAAATTCTGAAGATGTTTTTAAAGCTATAAAAGAAATTTTGGATGAGCTTATATCGCATATAAGAATGGTTTTGGAAAAAACACCTCCAGAGCTCGCCTCGGATATTCTTAAAAACGGAATCATATTAACCGGAGGTACTGCACTTACCAGAGGAATAGATAAGTTTATTGAAGAGAAAACATGTGTAAAAACAAGGATTACAGATGAACCTCATCTTACTGTCGCAAAAGGTACAGGAATTTTGTTGGATGATATAGAACTATTAAGTAGAGTCAGCGTTGATTATTGAAACACGTTGACAATTTACTTGATAGCAGAGGTGGAATTAATGGACCGTGGGATTTATTATGCAACTATGGGGATGCTGAACAATCTTTATCAGTTGGATAACATAGCCAATAATCTCGCGAACGTCAATACCAACGGATATAAGAAGGATTCTGTTTCTTTCAAAGCCGTTATGGAAAAAGAGTTTTACTCGTATGACGGTAAGACTCGAAAAATAAAAAAGATTGGTAATATGGAAACTGCCACAGTTGTTGATGATGTAAGACCTATTTTATTTAGCGGTAGTTTCGAAGAAACGGACAACCAATATGATTTTGCGATAGAAGGTTCAGGGTTCTTCAAAATTCAGCGCGGAGAAGAGTTTTATTATACACGAAACGGAGAGTTTAAACTTGATTCTCAAGGATTTTTAGTCACAAATGACGGTGATTATGTGTTAAACCGTAATAATGGAAAAATTCTTATAAATAATGACTTTCAGGTTTTACCAGATGGTAAGATATCAGGAACCGATTATGAGATAGCTGTTTTTGATCTTAATTCCACTAAGAAGTATGGATACAATCTTTTCACCGGAGAGGAAGTAGCGGCTTCAAATTTTAAAGTGATGCAAAAAACATTGGAACATTCAAATGTTGATGCACTGAATGAGATGATAAAGATGATTTCTGCTTCCAGACAGTTTGGCATCCTTGAAAAGGCAGTTCAGACAAGTGATTCTCTGAACGCAAGGATAATCGAAACTGTAAGCAAAATATGAACTTATTTAAAATAATCAGATAAAAAGAACGGGAGGTAGTTTTATGCTTATTTCTTTATACAGTGCAGCTACAGGTATGAATGCAGAACAGTCAAGACTTGATATAATAGCAAATAACCTTTCAAACGTCAACACAATCGGTTACAAAACGGTTCGTGCAGAGTTTCAAGATCTTTTGTATCAATCCATGAAGGAAGCTGGTTCACCAACTGCCCAAAACTCAGTTCTCCCAACGGGGCTTTATGTTGGACACGGAACAAGATTTTCTTCTACAAACAGGATATTTACCGTTGGAAATATTGAAGAAACCAATCATTCCCTTGATGTGGCAATAATGGGTGATGGTTTTTTTCAGATACAGCTTCAGGACGGAAGAATAGGATATACAAGAGATGGTGCTTTCAAGATGGATGCGACCGGGAGGATAGTAACAAGCAACGGTCTTGTTCTGGTTCCCAATATAGTTGTTCCTGAAAATGCTATGGCTATAAGTATTTCTCCTGATGGGATTGTTAGCGCTCAGCTTCCTGACGATACAGTTGAAAATCTTGGCAATATAACTACAGTACGCTTTATAAATCCTTCAGGTTTAAAGAGCATCGGTTCCAATTTGTTCCTTCAGTCGGCTTCATCCGGAGCACCTATTGAAGGAATACCAAATCAGGATGGTTTTGGAGCTTTGCAGCAGTCCTCAATAGAAAAATCTAATGTAGATGTGGTAAAAGAAATGGTAAATATGATAGTTGCTCAACGTTCGTATGATATAAACTCTAAAACTATAAACTCTGCGGATGAAATGCTTAGGACAGTTGCCGGTTTGAAGAGATAATATGAAAAGTAAAACGATACTTATGCTTTTTTGTTTCTTTGGATTTACGGTTTTTTCTGCTGTGGAGATAACCGTACCTGGAACAATAGTATCGGATGATCAGTACTTTACAGTAAAAGATATTTGGCCTGAGTTTCCATATGACAGAACTATTGCATTTATAGGAAAATCAGGCCTTACGTATACTTCCGAAGAGCTTGCAAAAACGTTGTATGGACTTATGAAACCGTATGATATAAAGTATGAGTTGGAATTTGCTTCGAAACATATAAAGGTCTTATACAGTCAGTATATGATTAAGGAAGAACAATCTGGTATCGATATAAAAAAAGACATTCTTGAAAAAATGCAGAAAGTCTATCCGGAGTATGTTTTTTCGGAACGCGTTACTACAAGACCGGCAGTAGAAAAAGTTATATCATATGAGATCAATAGTTATGGATTGTTAAAAGATCTTCTGAATGTTACTTTTACAGCAAAAATGCCTGATGGAAAGAAAACAGTAGGAACTTTATCCGTAACGGTTGAAAAAAATGTAAAGGTTCTTGTAGTTTTACAGGATATTAAAAAGAATCAACAAATAAAAGCCGATCTTACTTGTGAATCAACTGTAAACGTCTTGAAGTATGAGTTTAATATGATAACCAAAGAGGATTTGGAGAACTTTGCTTATACAACGCTCAGAGACCTGAAAGCCGGGGAACCCATAAACAATGCTTTTGTAAAGAAAATACCTGATCTTAAGGCAGGCCAAACCGTGGAAATAGTTGTTGATTACGGAACTGTAATGGTCAGAGCAACAGGTCGTCTGATGAAGGATGCTTCATACGGTGAGGTTGTGCAGATACGTAACACTGATACGGGAGTTCTTTTAGAGGGATTGCTTGCTCCGGGGGCAAAAGTTTTTATTAATATGAACGGAGGCGATTGAAAGTTGAAAAATAAAATCCTGCTTTTTTTAGCGGTAATTTTATCTTTTTATGCTTTTGGACAGTCTTTATGGAACAGTTCTTCAGGTAAAAGTGCTTTTGCGCCTAACAATAAAACATATAAGACAGGAGACATAATAACAATAGAAGTTCTTGAAAGTCCGTCACTTTCAGTGAGCGATAATGTGGCAGATTATAATTCTGCCGCAAGAAATACTGTAGGGTCGGTATTTAAAACCATTGGAGGAGTTGATCTAAAAAGTTTCGTTCCTCTTACGACTACCGATCCCTCGGCAGTAAAGCTTGGCAATAAACAAACTCAATCTTCTTCTCAGGCTTCTATAAAACTTTATATTGCAGCTCAGATAATCGAAGAAAACAACGGATTGCTTAAAATAAAAGGTGAAAAAGAAATAAAAGTTGGAAAAGAGAGAAAAAAGGTTATTGTTGAAGGATTACTTGCAGCTTCAAGTATAAGTTCCAGCGGTACGGTTGAATCATCTCAACTGGCTGAAGCAAGGATATGGTATGACGGTGATGTAGTATTTCAACAAGATCCAAATGAAAAATCATGGCTAAGTTGGGTACTTTCAGGTATTTCAAATATTTTTTTCTGAGGTAGAACTATATACTTATCTTTTTTTAAGTAATTTTTGAGAGGTGTTTTATGAAAAGACAGATTTTTTTAATTTTGGTTTTTGCTTTTTTGATAACGGCTTCTGCCGGAGTCAGAATTAAAGAGATAGCTAATTTTAGAGGTGCAAGGGATAACCAGCTTTTTGGTTTGGGACTTGTTACAGGGCTTAACGGTACTGGAGACTCAGGACTTGTGACCTCCGAGCTTATGACCAATATTTTCAAGAACATGGGCTATTCAGTACAGTCACAGTTCAAAACTAAAAATACTGCTTTGGTAATGGTTTTTGCGGATATCCCTCCTTTTTACAAAGAAGGCATGAAGCTTGATATAACGGTTGCTTCAATTGGAGATGCCAAATCTTTGGAAAATGGGTTTCTTGTTCAAACGCCTCTTCTTGGTGCAGACAATAAAGTTTACGCAGTTGCTCAAGGAGCTGTTTTTACAGGTGGAGCTGATGCAAAGGGAAGTTCGAATACACAAAAAAAATACAGAATAACAGGCTCTGTGCCTCAAGGAGCTATAGTAGAAACGGAAATACCAGTGAATATTTTTTCGGATGATATGGTTTCGATAAATCTTAACTCTCCCGATATAACAACTGCAGCACGTGTGGCAATGGCTATAAATGTATCTTTTTCGGAGAAAATAGCAAAAGCCCAGGATCCATCGACAATAAGAGTTGATATTCCCGAAATTTTTAAGGATGATGTTATTTCATTTTTATCCCTCATTGAGGAAGTTGAAGTTGAAAAGGACCAGAAAGCCAAGATTGTTCTAGATGAAAAAACAGGTACCATTATTCTTGGAGGAAAAGTCAAGGTTGGAGACTTTTCTTTAAGTTATGGGAGTTTTGTACTTTCTGTAGTAAATGGTCAGGTTGGTGAAAAGGAAGCCACTGTGGATAATATTATCTCGGCGCTTAAAGCGGCCGGAGCTGTTCCGCAGGACATACTTGTGATTATAAAAAATGCTTCAAAAGCGGGCTACATAATGGCAGAGCTGGTTGTGATATAAATGGCTGGTTTGGGTCCTGTTTATCTCACTGCTGTTAGTTCTAAGAACATTAAAAACGAAGATGTTGCAATAGAGTTTGTATCAGGTATTTTTTCAGATATCCTTAATAAGATGCAGGAATCTGATCTTTTTAAAAATGAGTTGTTTCCAGAGAGTTCAGCCCAGAGCTGGTATAAGGAAATGATTAATTCAGAGTATTCGAGAACAATTGTAAAACAAAGTTTTCAGCCTTTAATAAAAGAACTGACCGAAAAATTTAACAAGCCTTCGCGATAATGCCAAACATTAGTTTGGCATTATTATTATACAGGCAGTATTAAAAAAATAAGTATAATAAAGCTATTTTATTTTATTAAATTCCAAAGGCTATTATATAACTATATCCGAGTATTTGGCGTGAAAAAAATTTCATTATTAATGATATAATTAAATGGGTAGATATTATTACGCATTTCTTTTAATTTGAATGTATTGTAGAAGCTATAAAGGGGTGATACTGTGTTTGTTCAGGTGTTCAAATTTTTAAGATTTCCTGAATACGATATCTATAAACAGATACTCGAGCAAAATGAGATCACTGTTATGCTGAAAAGTTCCAAGAACATGTTGCCCTCTTCTATAATCGGTGAGCCGGCAATGTACGATATATATGTTCAGCAGGACGATAAAGAAAAGGCTTTAATTATCATTTCTGATTTTTTAAAGGAGGATATTCAAATGTCACAACTCAAAAGAACGCCGCTTTATGAGCAGCATGAAAAGCTTGGAGCAAAGTTAGTGGAGTTTGGCGGATGGGAGATGCCCGTATGGTATACTTCAATAATCGAAGAACACAAAACAGTAAGAGAAACTGTAGGTCTTTTCGATGTTTCCCATATGGGAGAAATTGAAGTCAAAGGTAAGGATGCCCAGAAATTTGTAGAGTATATTATCACAAATAACGTAACTAAACTGCCCTACGGAGGAATAGTTTACAGTCCAATGTGTAACGAAAAAGGCGGAGTGGTTGATGATCTTTTAGCCTACAAAATAAACGAGGAGTACTATCTTTTAGTGGTTAATGCTTCCAATATTGATAAAGATTATTCATGGATTATGAGTAATACGGAGAGTTTTTCCGTCCAAGTAAAAAATCTTTCACAGGAATATGGACAGATAGCAGTTCAAGGTCCAAAAGCGGAAGAAGTTCTTCAGAAAATTACAACAGGCGATCTCAAGAATATAGCTTTTTATAATTTTATACAGACAGAAGTAATGGGTTTTAAAGCAATAGTATCACGAACGGGCTATACCGGAGAAGATGGTTTTGAAGTTTATCTTGATGCTGACAATACCGTTGCCTTGTGGGAAAAACTTCTTGAATTAGTTAAGCCATATAATGGAATACCCTGTGGTTTAGGAGCAAGAGATACACTACGTTTTGAAGCTGTATATATGCTTTACGGAAACGAACTAAATGATGTTGGAACTCCTCTTGAAGCTGGTTTAAAATGGGCTGTCGATCTTGAAAAAGACTTTATAGGAAGCGATATACTTAAGAAGCAGGAAGAGACAGGACTTACTAAAAAACTCAGAGGAATTGAGATACTTGATAAAGTTCCGGCAAGACATGGCTACATAGTAATGGCTGATGGCAAGGAGATAGGAGTAATAACAAGTGCTTCAAAATCAATTTCTACAGGGAAAAATCTTGCACTTGGCTATATAGACGCACAGTACTGTAAATTTGGTACCGATGTTCAGATCCAGATTAGAGACAAGTCAGTTCCAGCAAAGATAATAAAGACTCCTTTTTATAGAGGCAGTGTAAAAAGTTCAAAGACAAAATAATTTTATAGAGGTGAGTTCAAATGGATTATCCTTTTCTGCCGCATACAGAGGAAGAAATCGGACAGATGCTTGAAAGCATAGGTTTAAAACAGATAGATGATCTTTATTCAGATGTTCCCGTCCTATTAAAAGAAGAATTAAGTATGGCTCCTTCAAAATCAGAGATGCAGGTACGTGAAATAATGAAGGAGCTGTCATGCAGAAATATAAGCTTAGATGATTACGGTATATTCAGGGGAGCAGGGGTATATAACCATTATATTCCTTCTGCAGTATATCAGCTTGCATCTAAAAGAGGATTTTTGACTGCCTACACACCATATCAGGCAGAAGTATCTCAGGGAACCCTTCAGATGCTTTTTGAATATCAGACTATGATATGTGAGATTACGGGTATGGAAGTTGCTAACTCCTCTATGTATGACGGAGCAAGTGCAATGGCTGAAAGCGTTCTTATGGCTCAGAGAGTAACCAAGAAGGACAAAGTTCTTATATGTGACACAGTTCATCCTGAATATATTCAGGTAACAAGGACATATACAGAGCCTGTCAATACTGTTCTGGAGCTTTTAAAACACGATTCTAAAACCGGTCAGGCTGATCTTCAGGATCTAAAGGCCAAAATTGATGATAGCACAGCTGCTGTAGTGGTTCAGTATACTAATTTTTATGGAGTAATCGAAGATATAAAGACTTTACGTGAGAATATTCCGTCGCATATTCTTTTGATAGTTGTTGCCAATCCTATATCTTTAGGAATGCTTCAGGCACCAGGCAAGCTTGGAGCAGACATTGTTGTTGGTGAAGGACAGTGCCTTGGAAATAATTGTAACTTCGGAGGTCCGGGATTTGGTTTTTTTGCAAGTAAGCATTCTTATATAAGGCAGATGCCAGGTAGAATAATAGGAGAAACTCTTGACCGTGAAGGTAAAAGGGGATTTGTTATGGTTCTTCAGACAAGAGAGCAGCATATAAGAAGAGAAAAGGCTACTTCCAATATCTGTTCTAACCAGGCACACAATACCCTTATTGCTTCAATATACCTTTCATTCCTGGGAAAAAGCGGATTGAAAGAAGTTGCTTATCAGTGCTATCATAAAGCCCATTATCTTGCAGAAAAGCTTATGGAAAGCGAAAAATTTGAACCTGTCTTCTCTGGTCCTTTCTTCAATGAGTTTGTCCTTAAATCCTCTGTTCCTGTTGGAATAATGAATCAAAAACTCCTTGAACAGAAGTATATAGGTCCTCTTAACCTTGAAAAGGTAACCGGAAGAGACAAAGATTGTGCCCTCTTCTGTGCAACAGAGATGACAAAGAAAGAAGAAATTGACTACATAACATCTTTTCTGGAGGCGATGATATGAAATTTATATTTGAACATTCTGTAGAGGGTAAAAAAGCTTTCAGACTTGAAGAACTTGATGTTCCTTTATCCCAGATTGACTTTCCACAGTACCTTCTGAGAGACGTACCGCCTGAACTTCCTCAGGTGAGTGAGCTTG
>CALMRR010000259.1 GCA_937871925.1 uncultured Petrotoga sp. | reverse complement strand
TTAAGACAAAATTATTATTCTTAAGGAGACGCAGAACAGATGATAAATCAGACTGTGGACGGTATTAACTTCAAAATGCAGGCGTATTTTGATTTTAGTTTTTTGGGAAAGTACGGCAAGGTGTTTAAGGTATTTGATGATCAAGATTCGGGAAATATATGTTTTGAGTTAGTGAACGGAAATAATAAGTTTTTTGTTAAGTTTGCAGGGGCACCGACCTTGGAGTATAAAGGAAAAACAGAGGATGCTGTTCTTCGCTTAAAGTCAACTGTACCAATTTATCAGACAGTCAGACAAAAAAGTCTGATAAAATATGTATGTTCTGAAGAAATCGGAAAAGGATTTGCCGTTATCTTTAAATGGAGTGATGGGGAGTGCATGGGGAGAATGTATCCTCAATCGCATCGGAGAATAATGGCACTTAAGGTTGAAGAAAAATTGAATATTTTCTATGACATATCAGTTTTCCTTCGTGATATTGCTGAGCAGGGATATACAGCAATTGATTTTTATGACGGAAGTATAATGTATGATGCTGTAATGAAAAAGACAACTATATGCGATATAGATTTTTTTAGAGCGAATCCGGCCGTAAACGATATGGGTCAGATGTGGGGTAGTTCAAGATTTATGTCTCCGGAAGAGTATGAATTGGGGTCTGTACTTGATGAAGTTACAAATGTTTTCACGCTTGGAAAAATGGGGTTTTCTCTGTTTACCGACAGTGACAGCAGCTTTGAAGCCTGGCCGTTATCGGAGGAAAGTTATAGAGTTCTTATGAAGGCGGTAGATCCACGAAGAAATAATCGTTATCAGAGTATCGGTGAGTTTATGGAACGTTGGAATCAAGCACTAATGAAGTAATAAACCTCAGGATAAAAATTTTATGCAGATCTATTGGATGGATATTATGTGTCAACCTATTGTGGAAAAATATTTTGGAGGATAGCTTATGCTTAAATATGAAAAGAGACTTCATTTTGATAAATATTATAGTAAGATGCAATCAAACGGTTCTTTACCTAAAATTATTTTTCTGCTATGGGGAGTAGCAGGGTATGCTTTTTTGTACTTTCTTGTAAAATATATTTTTAATTATATTCCTGATTTTAGGCCTTGGAATAGCTTTGAGGTATGGTTCAGTATCGGAACTATGAAATTTATCAAAAGTGATTTGGCTTATTTTATATGTGGACTTATTGTAACTTGTTATGGTTCCATAAGACTTTCAAGTATAACAGTACATAATCACAGCGCAAAAAATCAAAAAAGCGATATTCCCGCAAAGCTTCTTATAACAGGATACTATTCAAAAGTCCGTCATCCTATGTATGGAACATTTATTATCCTTCAGGCGGGCTTTATGCTTTCTCTGCGCTCATTTATAGGAATGATGGTTATTCTTATTATTACAGCTTTTCAATATATTAACGCTAAGTTTGAAGAAAAGAACGATCTCATTCCGCTCTTTGGAGATGAGTATCGACAGTACATAAAAAAAGTTAATCGTACGCTGTTAACAAGGGCTGAAAGCATTATTTTTATTTTGGTTTTTATAGGTAGTTTAATTGGATATATATTTTAAAAACACAAAATTGAGTGTATAGTTTCAAATAAGTATTTTTCAAAATTTCAGAGATATCTTTACTGATGGATATGATACTTAAAAAGCTAAAAAACTTGTCATACATTCACAGTATCTCAGAGAAATTTATGCAGAAGGTTTTGATTTATCTAATATTTTTTAAATATGGCATAGGAGAGTTAAAATGAGTGTAGTTTTTTATGGATGTGCTACCATGGATGGCTATCTTGCTGGGAAAAATCATAACTTGGACTGGCTTTATCAAACCGGTTCGATAGAAGAAACCGGATATGAAGATTTCTATAAAAGCATCAATATTACTATAATGGGTAAACGCACATTTGATGTAATAAAAAATATAGACGATATAAGCAGTGCTTATCCGACTACCAAAAACTATGTTT
>CALMRR010000258.1 GCA_937871925.1 uncultured Petrotoga sp. | reverse complement strand
CCTGGCTTAGAAACACCAATAAGCACATCCGCCCCTTTGGCCACTGTATAAAGATCCCCTTTAAGCATTTGATGATTGGTACTCTCCGAAAGATACTGTTGAACCCTGTTAAGATTTGCCATGCCCCTATAGAGAACACCATTTAAATCTACCATAAAAATATTCTCTGCTCCAGCTTTAACAAGAAGTCGACCTATTGCTGATCCTGCTGCTCCACAGCCGTTAACAACAATTTTTGCACTTTCGATCTGCCTGCTTGTAAGTTTCAAAGCATTTATAAGACCGGCAAGAACAGCCACGGCAGTACCATGCTGATCATCATGAAAAACCGGTATATCCATTATTTCTTTAAGTTCATCTTCTATATCATAGCACTTGGGAGAAGATATATCTTCAAGATTAATACCAGCGAATGTAGGTTCAAGAAGTTTTACAGTCTCAATTATTTTTTTCGGATCTTTAGTACCAAGGCATATAGGTATAGCGTCAACATCGCCAAACCTTTTGAAAAGAACTGCTTTTCCCTCCATAACAGGCATAGCAGCCTGTGGACCGATATCCCCTAATCCAAGAACTCTTGTTCCGTCAGTAACTACTGCTACCATGTTTCCTCTGCATGTAAGTTCAAAAGAAAGATTATTCTCTTCTTTTATTGCAAGACATGGCTGAGCTACTCCCGGAGTGTAAGCTATACTCAAATCATAAGGCGTATTAAGTGGAACTTTTGAAACAACTCCAAGTTTTCCGTTATTTTCTCGATGAAGTTTTAGAGACTCTGCTTTTAAATCCATATCTTTTCTCCTTCAACAATCATTTAATCTTCGGATATTTCATCCTCATCCTCTGAATCATCTTCATACTCTTTTCTATTCTCTCCGATTTTGTAATTTTTACTATTTTTCTTTATACCAATGTCTTCGTCTTTTTCTGATTCGGACAGCTCAGGAATAGAGGCTTCCACCTTCTTCCATTCGCTTATGTTCTCATAATCTTCAGGTGCACTTATATCCTGCTGATTGTAGTTAATATCTTTGATTATCGGTTTTTCCTTGCTTTGAAAGTGATGAAATCCATCCTTGTTTTTTGGACATCGTGTATTTCTTGTATTCGGAGATAGCTTTATTCCACAGTGCTGACAATAAAGTTCAGGCATACG
Source organism: uncultured Petrotoga sp. (assembly GCA_937871925.1). Classification (GTDB taxonomy): domain Bacteria; phylum Thermotogota; class Thermotogae; order Petrotogales; family Petrotogaceae; genus UBA5851. Next base: position 17 of record CALMRR010000258.1, on the reverse strand, counting down.
ATCACCCCTGTTTATCA
>CALMRR010000257.1 GCA_937871925.1 uncultured Petrotoga sp. | reverse complement strand
TAATTTTTTTAAATAGCCATGGTATAGCAATACCATGGCTATTTTATTTAAGGAGGTAAGGTATGAATAAGCTTATTCGGGGAATAACAGAAAACTAAAGTTGTGGAACTGGCATCAAAGTAACATGGCATTTAAGGGAGAGGGCGCTTTATGATGAAAATTTTCAATGAAATTTATAGTGGTTCAAGAAGTTACAGGACAGAATCGCTTCAAAAGAACAACTTTACATTTGAGCTTTTACAAAACTCTATATTGTCAAAAATTAATGAACATGAAGAACTATATCTAAGGAGGCATACTTATGAAAAATAAAAAATATTTTATACAGGAAAATATCCAGAGTAAAGACGGCAGATACTCAGCCGCACTCGAAAATATCTATGAGTTAAGTGAAATATATATTGAACTATCTAAAATAATTTAAAAAGGAGATAATTATGAAAAATACTATTAAAAAACAAAGAAAAGCAATAGAGTCTTTTGAAGAAAGCAAGGAAACTTATTTGATAAACAATATTTTATTAAGCGTACGCCGTTTCATGTAAAAATCAGGCAAAGGAGTGCACCTCATGAAAAAAATACTTAAATATATAGGAAAGTATAAGCTGTTAGTTTTTTTGCCTTTCGTTTTTCTTTTTGTATCAATTGTTTTAGATCTTATGCAGCCTTTTCTTTCAAAGCTTATTGTTGACAGAGTACTTTTGAACAAGGAAAATTCTTTGCTTGGCATTATCCTTGTTTCACTTGCTGCAATTACTTTAGTTAGGGTTATTCTCGGATACTTTCGGGAATATACCCTTGACTGTCTTGGAGTACACGTGGCAACAGACATTAAAAACGATCTTTTTGATCACATTCAGACTCTTTCTTTCAAATACTTTGACAATATGAACACTGGAGAGCTTATGTCAAGATTGACTGAAGATGTAGATAATATATGGATGGCTTTGGCTTTTGGAATAAGTTTGTTTATTGAAAATTCAATATATTTTATTTTTGCTGCCGCAATTCTTTTGTATCTTAACTGGAAGCTTGCTCTTATAAGTTTGTGTATCATGCCTATTCTGGCATGGCTGGCTATAAAGCTTGAGAAAGATATAGAAAAAGCTTTTGATAAGATAAGCGATCATGCCGTACATATAAATACCACCGCACAGGAGGATATTTCTGGCATACGGCTTGTAAAAGCTTTTGCACGCGAAAAGCATGAAATTCTTAAATTTCTGAATCTGAATGCAGTCAACTATAATTTAAACGTTGAAAAGTCAAAGATCTGGGGAAAGTACTATCCTTTGATTGAGTTCCTTACGAATATCTCTATAGTCTTAGTCATTTCTTTTGGAGGAATGCTGGTTATAAAAGAAGATATATCCATCGGAACCCTCGTGGCTTTTAACGGATATCTCTCCATGCTTGTCTGGCCAATGAGAATGATGGGCTGGCTTACCAACGTTATTTCACAGGCAAACACCTCAGCTAAAAAAATCTTTGGTATCATGAGCACAAAAGCAGATATAGCAAGCAAACAAGACTGTATAAAACCATCAGAAATAAAAGGAGATATCACCTTTAAAAATGTATCTTTCAAATATAATAACTCTTATGTTTTGAAAAATATAAACCTTAATATTAAAGCCGGATCAACCGTTGCCATAATGGGTACGACCGGTTCGGGAAAGACTTCCCTGGTAAGTCTTATTGGAAGATACTACGATGTGACAGAGGGATCGATTGAAATTGACGGTAAAGACATACGTGACCTTGATCTTGATATTTTAAGAAGCTCAATGTCGGTTGTTTTTCAAGATACCTTTCTTTTTTCTGATTCAATAGCCAACAATGTTGCCTTTTCAGTAAAAAAATCTTCTGAACAGAGTATAAAAGACGCCTGTAATATGGCATGCATAGATGATTTCATCTCAAGTCTTGAAAATGGTTATGATACTGAAATAGGTGAAAGAGGAATAGGTCTTTCAGGAGGTCAGAAGCAACGTCTTTCAATTGCCAGGGCAATGATTAAAAAGTCATCTATTTTAATACTCGATGATTCTACATCTGCTTTAGATATGGAAACGGAGTTTCAACTTCTTAAGAATCTGAACAGTTTGAAAAACAAACCTACTACCTTTTTGATTGCACACAGAATCTCGGCTGTAAAAAATGCCGATATAATCTTGTACCTTGAAGATGGCAGTATAAAGGAATACGGGACACATAACTCTCTTCTTGCAATGAAAGGTAGATACTATCAGGTATACTCTGATCAGTTCAAAGATTACGAAGAGCTTGAATACACAGAAGAATTAGCATAACGGAGGTAAATAATGCCAAGAAATACTACATCTAAAGATGAAGATACTTTAAAAACTTCTAAATCAACGTTGATTAAACGTCTTATCTCTTATATGAAACCCTTCAAACTTAAGATAACCGGGGTAATAATCTTGATGATTATTGTTATGGGAATAAACTTAGTAAATCCTTATCTTTTGAAAGAAGCTATTGATACGCATGTGACAAATAAAAATTATAACGGACTTCTTATAATAGGAATTTTCTTTTCAGTACTTAATGTTTTATCCATGTTTTTATCCAGAATTAGAATAAATATCTTATCGGAAGTATCAAATAAAATCGTGCTGAATATTCGGCAGGAGCTTTATACCCATATTCAAAAGCTTTCTTTTACTTTTTTTGATAATAGGCCCGTGGGAAAGATACTAGCAAGAGTAGTCGGAGATGTGAACTCACTTCAGCAGTTGTTTTCAGATAGTGTTACCAATCTTATACCAGAAATACTTACTATAATCTGTACTCTTTTCTTGATGTTTTCTATGAACTTCAAACTAACACTGGCAGCCGTAGCAACTCTACCTCTTCTTATAGGCGGACTATTTTTCATAGAGACTTTCAGCAGAAAGAGGTGGCAGACCTACAGAAAGAAAAGATCAAACCTTAATGCCTTTATACATGAGGATTTTTCAGGAATAAAAGTTGTTCAGTCCTATAATATGCAGGAAAAAACTTCTTACAGCTTCAAAAACTATTGTAATTCTATGATGAGTTCTTTTATAAAAGCAGTAAGATTAAATGATTTTTTCTGGCCTATGGTAGAACTGTGCTCCGGAATAGGTATTGTCTTGGTATACTGGTCAAGCATAAAGCTTGTAAATACCGGTTCTATATCAATAGGAACCCTTGTGGCTTTTACTGCATATATTTCAATTTTCTGGCGACCGATCATGAATATAACCAATTTTTATAATTCATTAATAACAAATTTTGCCGCAGCAGAAAGAATCTTTGACATTCTTGATACAAAACCTGATATTGAAAATAAAGGTTCAGAAGCAATAATGCCACTTATAAACGGAAATGTCCAGTTTAAAAATGTATCTTTTGGTTATGATGACGGAACTACAGTCCTTGATGATGTAAGCTTTAACGTTAAACCGGGAGAAAAAATTGCCCTAGTTGGTCCTACAGGAGCAGGCAAAACTACTATAATAAATCTGATAAGCAGATTCTACGATACTACAAAAGGAACCGTTTTAATTGACGGATATGACATTAAAAATGTAGAACTCGAATCTTTAAGATCACAGATGGGTATAATGCTTCAGGATACTTTTCTTTTTTCTATGTCTATAATGGACAATATACGCTACGGAAAACTTGATGCAAGCGATGAAGAAGTTATCAATGCAGCGAAAGCCGTCAATGCGCATGATTTTATCATGAAACTGGAAAGAGGATATGAAACCAATGTCAACGAAAGAGGTTCAAGGCTTTCGGTAGGACAGCGTCAGTTAATATCTTTTGCAAGAGCCATGCTGGCAGATCCCAGAATCCTTATCCTAGACGAGGCCACGTCCAATATAGACACCCAGACAGAGCGCCTTGTTCAAAACGGCATAAAAAAACTTCTCTACGGAAGAACATCTTTTATAATTGCTCACCGTTTATCTACGATAAGGGATGCCAACAGAATCTTTTACGTCAAAGATGGAAAAATAGTTGAAAGCGGTACACACAAAGAACTACTGGCAAAAAAAACTGCTTATTACGATCTTTATATGTCACAGTATAAATTTATAAGTCAAGGCGCCTGATACAAAAAATAATCGTGCCCTAGGGCACGATTATTTTTGCTGGAACTCCCCACGTTTTACTCTGGTTATCGTAAATACGGCAAGTCCAAAAAATATAAGACATATAAACATTAGTGAATTATAGTCGAGCAAATCTATTATTTTTCCCGAAAGAGGCGGTGCAATAATATTTGCTGCCATTGAGAAAAAATAATACAATCCGGTATAACCTCCGGCCTTATCTGTTGTTGTCATATCAACAACCATAGGAAGAGAGTTTACGTTAACCATTGCCCAACCTACTCCTCCGGCAGCAAAAAGAGCAAAGAAAATAGCAATTATGGCCTGAGTATCAAAAATCTTGCTTTTTATAAGAGCACCCAGAACAATTGTTGAAACCGACATTATAATAATAACGGATAATCCTATTATTATGGTTTTCTTCCTCCCAATCTTTGAGCCGATAAATCCAGCAGGAATAGAGAAAAGCATCAATGTAAGTGAAAAGAAGCCCATTATAAGAGCACCTGTTGATTCTCCTACTCCTACGTAAAACTTCATATAACTCGTAAAAAAAGTCTCTATGGCATTAAACCCTATAAACCAAAATAGAATTGAAAAAAGCATAAAAAGAAGACTTTTTTCCTTTGAAAGAAAAACATCCTTTAGATTGGAAATCAGATCAAGCAGTCCTTTTTTTGCAGTGCCTTTTTTAGATTCTTCGCCTGTAACAACTGTATACTCTTGCGGTTCTTTTACGGTAAAAGCAACTATAAAGCTGGCAATAAGCATAACAAATCCCCCGACCAAAAAAGGAAAAGATGGGTTTGCATCGTACATTGGCTTACCGGCAAAGTAAGCAAAAAGTGCACCGAGTCCACCCATAAAATTTATTATTCCATTAGCCTGGCTTCTGTGTTTGGTAGGAGTTATATCCGGCATAAGAGCTACTACCGGAGCACGGAACAATGCCATTGAAAAGTTCATAAATATTATTGCAAGCATCATAAGCCAAAGAATGCTCATATTTTTAACAAACGGTATCATGATAAAAAACACTGTTGCAATAGGTGCTCCGACAAGAATATAGGGAATACGCCTTCCGAACTTCGATCTTGTCTTGTCACTCATAGCGCCTATCAAAGGAAGCATTACTATGGCAAATATGTTATCAAAAGTCATGACAACTCCAACCATAAATGATGAAAGGTTAAAATCCTTAAGAAAGATAGGAACATAAGCATTATAAAGCGGCCAGATAATGCTTATACCAAAAAAACCAAAGCCAAGAACAAATAACTTCCAGTACTTAAACTCCATAGAGCGCCCCCCTTTTTAGATGTATTTACAGATAAATTATATCATAATACTCTCTTAATACTTTATTTTTATAAAGTATACCAAAAATGTACAAATTTTCTTTTTTATTTTTTTATTTGTGATATTATTGTCTGTGAAGGATTTTAAAATTATTGTTTATTCAGGAGAACATATGTCTGAAAATCTTAATGAGTTTAAAAGTATACTCACAAAAGTATATCTTTCTGATCCTTGCTCCGTACTTCCCAATCCTCTTTGGAAAACTTTTAGTCATCTTACGGATATTCGAACTGATATAAAATCAAAAGGTGACAATGTCACAAAGCTTCAAGCGTTTAATCAGAAAGAGTTTATGATTTATTGGAGCTACTTTTATGAAAGTCCTGATATAAGTGAAACGGAAAAAAAAGAGTTCCGACTTGTGGTTATAAACCATAAATATGAAAGTTTTTTTGATAAAATAAGCTTTCCAATCGTCATGAGATACTTTCGGCTGCAACATTCTGGAACTGAACTTCCCGCCGTTCTTTCTTCACAGTATTACTATGAAGATGTAAATATTGAAAAAGAATGCCATATGGTATCAGATTTTATTGGAAAATGCTATGAAAACATTAAGCCTTCAGAAAAAAGAGTAAAAAGCTGGACAGAAAGAGGAGTTTTTGACAACAGTTTATGGCTGTGGATAAAAGAAAAAGGAAGCGGAACTCCTGTAGCTTTAGGTATCGCAGAAAAAGATGTCATAAACGGGGAAGGCAGTCTTGAATACATTCAGGTTGATCCCGCCTTCAGAGGAAAGGGGCTCTGCAAAGCCCTTGTAAATGAATTAGTACATCGGCTTTATACAAAAATAAGCATAATAACCGTTTCCGGTGATCTTTACAATATTTCTAACTGTGAGGCGGTTTATAGAAAATGCAACTTCGAAGGAGATAGTGTATGGTCTGTCTTAAAAAAATAATAATATTTTTTTCTTTTTTCATTTCAAGCATAATATTTTCATTTGATCTCCCTTACTCTCATCTTGAATATAAAGAAACCATAGATTCTTTATCATACAAAAACATTATTGATATAAGGACTGAAAATAACAGTATTTATCTTGATTTCAGCTGTCCTGGCAAAAAGTATATTGTAATCTGCAATGAAGAGCTTATAACAACTTACTCTTTTTTAAAAAATACCGAAAAAGATTCTTTCTATGAGATAGTTCTAGAAAACCGTACAATACATATTACTTCTTACAATGATGGATATGAAAGCCACAGTGAGTATCTATGGGATGGTAATACACCTTGGATTCAGGCCATAGAGCTGTCTATGGTAAATTTCATAAAGAGTAATAACAGTTCTATGAGGTTTTGGCTTATAAACCCTTCGGACGGAAAGAAGATGGATATGATAGCTATAAAAGAAGGAATCTATCAGATTGATGTATTAGGAAAAAAAGAAAACTGTACCAAAGTGAAAGTTACTCTCGATAGTTTTCTTAGCATCTTCTGGAGTGTAAATTACTGGTTCAGAAATACCGACGGTCTTTTTGTCCGTTATGAAGGACTTAAAGGAGGACCCGCAAGTCCAAAAAAACATATATCCATCCTTAATTATAATTAGAGGTGAGTCTTTTGAAGTATAACTCCAAAGTAGATATAATAAATGCTCCGGTTGTATCGGCTCTTTTTAAAATATCATGGCCGATAATTCTTTCTAATATTTTCCACACTCTATATAATATAACAGATGCTTTTTTCCTTGGCAAACTTGGAAAAGACGAGCTTGCAGCGCCTACTGTGGCTTATCCGATAGCTTTTGTATTCATGTCTCTGGCTATTGGTTTTTCAGCAGCAGGATCAACAATGGTTGCACAGTATACAGGTATGCAGAAAAAAGAAACAGCTGAAAAAGCGGCTGCACAGTCACTTCTCACAACGGCAGTTCTTTCTGTCCTGTTCACACTGCCCGGAGTAATATTTTCACGTCAAATACTTCAGTTTATGGGAATAACCGGAAATGTGCTCGAACTTGCAGACTCTTATATGAAGATAGTTCTGCTTTCAACTCCATTTTCCTTCATTCTTGATCTTAATCTAGGGATAATGCGAGGTTGGGGAAATTCATTCATAGGACTTGTTTATACAGCCATTTCCGTCATTGTAAATATGATTCTCGATCCGCTGCTGATATTTACTTTTAAATTGGGGGTCCTCGGGGCAGCTTGGGCTACTTTTATTTCTGTCGTCATAATTTCATTTTACTCGATATACGTTATGCTCAAGGGAAAGCACGGTTTAAAACTGCATATGCATGATTTCAAACCTGATTTGAAAATCATTAAAAAGGTTATAGCTATAGGTTTACCCCCTTCTTTGGGCAACTCTGTTACTTCCTTCGCTTTTTCAATAATCATGGCGATAGTTTCAGGATTTGGACCATCTTTCATAAGCGCTTACGGAATATTCGACAGAGTAAATGGTTTTATTGCAATGTTTGCAAGCGGAATAGGAATGGCGGTTACCACCATGGTAGGTCAACTGCTCGGGGCAGATATGATAAAAAAAGCCGAAGATACAGTAAAAAAAGCCTCTACACTGACTTTTACAGTAGTCCTTGTCTTTTCGGTGCTCCTATTCTTTACCGGTGATACAATAACAAGATTTTTTATAAATGATTCAGAAGTAATTGCCATAGGCAAAACCATTTTTATGCTTGTTTCTTTCTCAAATCCTTTTTTTTCGGTTATGCTTATATATATGGGAGCTATTTCCGGATCAGGCCACACTATACAGTCCACTTTTATCGATGTGGCAAGGCTATGGGCAGTTAGAGTACCGCTTATAGCTTTTATGGCCAGTGCTTATGGGATAAACGGTATTTTCTATGCTATGATAATCAGTAATATAATGGCTCTGATTATTTCCCTACTCTTTTATTATCTTGGAAACTGGCGACAAAAAGTTATAAACTGATATTCTTAACAGTTATGGTATAATTTATATAAAATAACTCCTGCTCTGAGGTGTACAATGAAAAGACTTTCTTTTTTTCTATCAATTTTAGTCATATCTTTTTTTCTTATATCATGCTCGGCCAAAATTATTCCTATAGAAAAAACACTAAAGCCAAATAATATTACAGAGTATTCGGCTATGGCTTCTTCGACATCCTATGAACAAGCCTTTGCCTTTACTCAAGCAATACTCGTAAATGCTGTTTCAGAAAGTGTAATGCTTAATTTTGAAGACAAATACGATAAAGAGCTTTACTTTTCGTATCCATATATTACCAAAGAACTTTTTTTGAAAGAGTTTCAAGAGTACTGTTCATCCCAGATAGTAAATTATTTTGAAGAAACAGACTTCTCAGTCATAGAAAATAAAGTATATGGTCAAAGTATCGTATTGAAAACAAGACTTTCACTTTCTCAGACTAAACATGATTTTATATTCTACTCTCTTGTTTGCGAGTATCTCGTAAATAAAAATCTTATTTTCACAGGCAGCAGACTGATCACAGAGCATAGTCTGAATGTATCAGAACTAATCTCAAAAAAAGTTAAAGAAGAAATGTCTGAGCTTAACATACTTGAGAAAAGCATTATTGCAAAAATAAATATCAAGGACTATTATGGTGCTTATTCAGACCTTCTTTCACTGAAATTGGCAGCAGCAGATAATCCCAATTACGATAAGTATTTATCTGATATAAAAGCTTTTTTTGATCAGATTCAAGTTGATATCTCATATCCTCAGGGAATACTGCTTGATGATGAAACATCAGCATATATAAGAGTAAGCGCACCAGAGTATACAGGTTTGATTGGATTTGATATTACAGGACACAATGTTGAGTTTGCAAGCAAAAAAGTATTTTTTGCAGATTCTTCAAAAGATTTTACTTTTAGGATTTCAAAGTACAGTCCAGAGTATTCAGTTACTTTAAGCATAGGGGAGATTTTCAGAAAAAGTTTCACGCTTACTCCTGATATCCACATTCTCAGACAGAGACAGATAATAAATAAGGTTTTTTTTATACCTCACTCATCATCAAAAACAGATACTCTTCCTACAGATAACTTGGAAAATACTCCGCAGATTTCACCGCCTGTGGAAGAAATTCTTATTGATGATTATTACAATTTTCCAAAAAATGACTATACCGATCTTAAAGTCACAGGAAAACCGAGACAGTATGTCTATATATTTTCTTATAAAAACGGTAAAATTTATCTTATACAAAACGAACTCATAAATAACAGCTATACTTATCTTTCAAATTCATCTGAGACACTTCTTAGATTTAAGCTTGAACCTCAAAGCAAAACACTTTTTATAATATTCACTTTTTCAGCTTTTAAATCTACAAGTGATTACTCATTGGTGGAATTTAGAAACTTACTTTTCCAAAATATGGCAGATTATATAGAAATCAGGATAGAATAACTCGCTTGATAGAAATATTATTCTTTCTGAATTTGATCGAATAATGCCATACTTAATTCAAGAGTTGAATCTTTCATTATATCACTCATTGCACTGCGATAATCTTCTGTAGCCACTTTTGGAATGAGTTTTTCTTTAGCAATCAATGCTAAGAGTACTATATTTTGCATTCTTATATCGGGAATATCTTTCTTGAAAGTTCTGAAAACTTTAATTCCCCTTTCTTCAGCTATGTTTTGAATATCTATCGTGCTTACATTTTTTTCTTTAGTCAACCTCACATTAAGCGGCTGCCATGATGTATCGTAATATACAAGGGTACCGTTATCTTTTAGTTGATCATTCATACCTCTCATAGCTTCGTTACGTTCCAAAGAAATAACCATATCTGCAGAGTTGGACATTATCATAGGAGAATATACGTTTGTTCCAAGACGCAAGTGAGAAGTGACAGTACCTCCCCGTTGGGCAAGACCGTGCGTTTCGACGGATTTTACTTTATAGCCACAGTAATCACATGCTCTCATTATTACTTCGCTTAATACACCTATTCCCTGTCCTCCGACTCCTATTATGAATATTTCATATTTGTTATTGGTTATCATCTTTCTCCTCCTTGTTTTTATATCCGATAGCCTCATGAGGGCAGACCTGCAGACACGAACCATCTCCTATACACAACTCTTCATTTATAAAAACTTCAGATTCCTTCCCTCTTTGATACGAGGGACATGCAAAATCATTTATACAAAAATTTTCAAGAATACATTTTGTACTTATGACTTTTACAGTCTTATTTTTATATATTCCTCTTCTTTTCTTCTCTTTTACAAATTTAAGCATGCAAGGATGTTTTGCGATAACTATGCTAAACTCTTCATTTTTTAGAGCTTGTCTTATATTTTGTTCCAGATTTTTCTGATCATACGCATCAGATTCATAGATATTTTTTATCCCTAATCCTGTCAATAGATTCATTATAGGAACAGCCTGACATACATCGCTAAAGTTTCTACCGACAGCCGGATGATTCTGATGACCAGTCATAGCGGTAGTACCGTTTTCCATTATTACAAGAAGGATATTATGCTTATTGTAAATTGCATTTATTATACCTGGAATACCTGCATGGAAAAGCGTTGAATCCCCTATAAAAGCCACAACTTTTGATTTCTTATCAAAAAGCGAAAGTCCGCTCGCAGTAGCCGAAGAGTGTCCCATTGAAAGAAGTACTTCTCCCATATTATAGGGAGGAAAGCTTCCTAATGTATGACATCCGATATCCGCAACAGTAATATTCTCTTTTGATAAGGCCTTTTTTATTGCATAAAATGCAGAGCGATGACCACATCCGGGACACATTTGAGCAGGTCTTGGGCTTACTCGTCCCTTAAAAAGAATTTTATTTCTTTCCGGAAGAAGATCAGGCCAGCACTTTCTTAATACCTCATAAACCTTATCCGGAGTATACTCTCCTATCCAATCGTTTATATCGGTTTTTCCTATTATTTTTGTGCTTATTCTCTGTTCATATGCTATTACTTTAGTTTTTTCTTCCAGAATATTATCGAGTTCTTCCAAAATTTTAACTTCTTTATGAGCCTTAAGAAAATCTGATATACTTTTCTCTGGAATTGGATTAATCATACCAATCTTGAGGATATCCACCTTAGAACTCGATTTTTGAAGAACATCCATAAGTGAAAGATATGTCAGACCGAAAGTTATTATACCTCTTTCCGAACTGTTCATTATGTTTTTATTAAAAGTAAGTTCATCAGAAATTTTTTTTACTTTTTCAAGTTTTTCAAGTGCTCTTCTTTTTTTGGGAAAAACAGTTTCGGTTATTGGAACATATGAAAGATCATATGAATGAAAGCTTATTTCTTCATTTACGATAGAAGGATCGTACAGTCCAAAGGAGACTTTTTCCTTTTGATGGCAGACATGAGTTGTAAGTCTTAGAATTATAGGCATTTTTAACTTTTTAGAAAGTTCAGCGGCTTTTAAATACATTTCATAAGCTTCCTGAACAGAAGAAGGTTCAAAAACAGGAACATATGCGAGCATTGCATAATGTCTGTTATCTTGTTCATTTTGTGAGGAGTTGGCTCCAGGATCATCTCCCAAAAGAATTATCATTCCTCCTTTCAGCTCTAGAAGAGAAAGCTGTACAAAAGAGTCCGAAGCAACATTCAGTCCAACACTTTTAAAAAAAACGCATGAAAGCAATCCTTTTATGCTTGCGCCAAAAGCTATTTCTAAAGCTACTTT
>CALMRR010000256.1 GCA_937871925.1 uncultured Petrotoga sp. | reverse complement strand
ATACAGTGTTGAAAATTGTATCTGCGTTATTTACATTACTAACTAGAGGAATTATTCCCAGAACAATCGGAACGGAGCCTCTTAAACCTACCCAGGAAATAAGAGTCTTTTCCTTGGTGGAAAGTTTAGAAAATAAAAGTGTAGCAAAAACTGCAATGGGCCTTGAAAAAAATATAAGTACCAAAGAGAGTAGTATGCCGTTGAAAGCAAAAGGAGGCATACGGGATGGGAATACCAAAAGTCCCAGAGTAAGGAAAAGCACGATCTGCATAAGCCATCCCAACCCTTCGTAAAACTTTAGAACACTGCGTTTATGAATAAAATTTGAATTTCCAAAGATGACTCCGGAAAGGTATATTGCAAGGTATCCGTTTCCTCCCAGAACTGATGTAACCGAGTATATCAGTATTGTAAAAGCTATTATGAGAACAAGATACAAGCCTTCGTAATCAAGCGTGAGACGATTTATAACTCTTAGGGAGAGCTTGCCAAGAATAAAGCCGCATATAAGTCCTAAGAGAATCTGTTGGGTAAAAAAAAGGAAAAAGCCCCAGCCAGTCATGTTTCCGCCAGTGTTTATCATAGTAAAAGCCATTGTCAGAAGGATGGCCATCGGATCGTTGCTTCCTGATTCTAATTCAAGAAGCGGTTTCAAATTTCCCTTTAAACTTATTTTTTTTGATCTAAGAACAGAAAATACAGCTGCCGCATCAGTCGAAGATACTATAGAGCCTATGAGCAGACCGGCTTTCAACGGAAGCTTGAATATAATACTGGCAAAGATTCCGGTTATTAAGGCAGTTATTGCAACACCTAAGGTTGACAGAAGGATTCCTTCTTTAAGAACAGGACGTATAGCTCTGTATTCAGTATCAAGTCCGCCGGAAAAAAGTATAAAGATAAGCGCTACCGTAGATATGTATTGAGCAAGGTATGGATCATCAAAGTATATGCCGCCGGGACCGTCAGAGCCCCAGAGCATTCCTATAACCAGAAATAAAAGTATAAGCGGAAGACCGATTTTTGAAGAGATCTTGCTTGAAAATATACTTAATATCAGCATAAGTGAGAAAATAAGCAAAACAACGGAGAGGTTATCCATCATTAGGCTCCTTTCTTAAGTACCGAAAACAATGAGCTTCCTGAACCGCTCATAAGACAGAATATACAGTCTGGCATGGCAGAATAAGTAGATTTAAGCTTTTTCAGCAGAGGAAAAAGTTCAAAAGCCTTTTGTTCAAAAGCATTGAATGCCAAATCTCGTGCAGCAATATTGTTGCCGGTTTTAAGTAGTTCATAAAGTTTGAGCGGCTCATCAGATGATCTCTGTTTTCTTTGGGTTTCATCAAGAAACTTGTACATTTCTGAAGTCTGGAGCTGAAAATTCTGCGGATGAATTCTGATATTCAGTTGAAGAGTTTCAAGAGGTTCGACAATATCGCCTTTTCCACTTACTATAGCCGTTCCACCATTTAACATGAAAGGAACATCGCTTCCTGTCTGAGATGAAATCATTAGTAGATCTTTTTCCGGTATCTTGTAAGTATTTCCTAAAAATCTCAATACTGCAGCGGCATCTGCACTTGAACCGCCTAATCCTCCTGCAAATGGTATTCTCTTGACCAATCTTATCGAAAGATTAAAATCGGTATAACCGGTAAGTCGTTTGAAAGTGTCTATAGCTTTTTTAATTGAATTTTTTTCCCATAAGCAATCAAACTTCACATCTGTTTCAAAATGTTCTCTATCTGAAAAATTCAGATAAATGGTGTCGTACAGATTGATAGTTTGCATAAGGGATAAAATGTTGTGCATGCCGTCAGCTCTTTTATCAAGAACATCAAGAAAAAGATTTACTTTTGCATACGCTTTTATCTGCATATTTATATTTTATCTAAAGCTTTTAAAGCAATTTGAGACCATGTTTCCATATTGCTTATATCCATATTTCTCAATTCGCTTTCTGAAACCCATCTGCCGGAAAAATTTTCTGTTTCTTTTATTTCAACCGACTCTGCCTGAGCTAAAAAAAGAATACCAATATGTACCCTAGAGACAGAGTTTTCAGTATCGTAAATCACACCTTTATAATCAAGACGTTGAATATTTTTAATATGCATTTCCTCATTTATTTCTCTGTTAAGACCGTTAAAGAAGGTCATTGTTGGCTGAATAGCATCATCGGAAGGATTTATATGTCCTCCTATCCCTACGGAAAGTTTTTCGTGGAGGCGTTTTTCAGACTGTTTCTTGGTTCTTCTAACAAGAAAGACATCATTAGCTTTATTTATAAAAACCACATAAGGAATAATCTGTTTGATAGATTCGTCAGATTCGACAGAATCACGTAGCTTGAAGAAACATTTTTGGAACACTTTTTCCATTAGCGGAAATGGGAAAAGCTGGAAAGGTGCTTCAAACTTAAGAAGATTAAATAACTGAGCAGATTCGACTACCCATACAGATTCATTCATCATACACTTTCCACCACTATGTTGGAGTTAGTGTATATACAGATATCACTAGCAATTAGTATGGCTTTTTGAGCTATTTCTTCAGCCGAAAGCTCGGTATTTTCAAGCAGAGCTCTTGCGGCTGCAAGGGCATAAGGACCGCCTGACCCTATAGCTATGGCATCATCCTGAGGTTCTATAACCTCACCGTTTCCTGAAATAAGAAGCATGCTTTCCTTATCAGCAACAATAAGCATGGCTTCCAAAGTTTTCAGTGCTTTATCGGTTCGCCACTCCTTTGTTAGTTCAACAGCTGCTTTTAAAAGATTTGAATTAGAATTCTTATACTTTATTTCGAATCGTTCAAAAAGAGAAAGAGCGTCGGCAACCGAACCGGCAAATCCAGCTACGACCTTCCCTTCTCCCAACCTTCTGACTTTTCGTGCAGTGGCTTTTAAAACAGTATTGCCAAGAGTTACCTGTCCATCTGCACAAATAACTGTTTTTCCGTTTCGTTTCACACCTATAACGGTTGTGCCTTTAAGTACCATAAGACTACCTCCGATTTATATATGATTTTTGATTATTGTATCAACTATCTGGTCAAAAGTCATACCTTTAGCATATGCTGACTGTGGAAGATCACTCAGGTTAGTCATTCCGGGAACTGTGTTAACCTCAAGGACATAAAAAGAGTCATTCCATATGAGACCGTCTATTCTGAACATATCTTTGAGATCCAGAACAGAAGTGATGGCTCGACATGCTTTTTCTATCGAATCCATTTCTGCGTTACTAAGAGTAGCGGGAACTATAAACTCTGTCATTCCCTCTGTATACTTGGCCTCATAATCATAAAATTCTTTCTTAGGTCTCAGTTCAAGTATGGGTAAAATCTCGTATCCAAATCTGTTCTGAAGTACAGACACGGTTATTTCACGTGCCTTTATATACTGCTGAATAAGCATCTGACCGTATATTTTGAGCTCCTGATCCATAGCCTGAAGGTACTGTTCATGAGAATGTATAATATGAACACCTTTGCTCGAACCGCTTGCTCGTGGCTTAATAACAAAAGGATAATCAAAAGGTTCTGCTGCTATTTCTTTAGTCAGATATGTTTGAGGACATTTTATTACATCTTTAAAGAGATTATAAAAAATATACTTATCATAAGTACTTGAGCATACTGATACTCCAGAGCAGGTATACTTTTTCCCCTTGAGATCTAAAAGACCCTGAACTTTTCCATCTTCGCCTATTGCTCCATGTATAAGGTTAAAAACAAGATCGCATGAGTCAATTTTTTCCATAAAATCATAATCTCTAGGATCCATAAGAAAAGAGGAATATCCCAGTCTGTTAAGGGAGTTTAAAATATTATTTCCACTGAGATAGGAAATTTCGCTTTCGTTGGAAGGTCCACCGACCAGAATACCTATTTTCATTTTTGCGGTATCTCCTTTTCATCATAGTAGGTTTTGTCATTAAGACAAAAAAGCTTTTCTGATTTATTTTTATAACTATAAAACAGCTTGCTTCCACATTCAGGACAGATATGATCTGAAGGTTCGTACCAGAAAAGTTCTTTGCACTGTTCATTAGTACAGGCATAAAAGATCTTTCCCTTTTTTGATCGAAGTTTTATAACATCTGAGCCGCATTTTGGACAGTGTCCGCGTACAGGAATATTCTTAGTAAACTTACAGGTTGGATAGTTGCTGCAGGCAATAAAATCTCCGTATCTTCCTTTTTTCAATACAAGGTCAGAATCGCATTTGGGACATTTGCCAAAGCTTTTTTCTTCCTGAACAGCCGATGCGTCAGAAAAATCATCGTTGAAGAAGACTTTATTTCCCAGAGTTACCGCAAGGCAATCAAAGCTTACTTTTTTCGTCTCCTTGCACTTAAGACATTTTAAGTAAATTCCATACCTTCCAAAAGCAAGAACCATATTTTCTTCGCAGTTCTTACATTTTATATTGCTCTGATAGCTTAGTTCGGTTTGTTCCTTGGCAATGTTACGTTCTGTTTCAGATAAATTTATCTTAAATGAGGAGTAGAAATTCTCCATAAGATCGCAGTATCGTAGCTCACCAGTTTCTATCCTGTCAAGTTCATTTTCCATATTTGCGGTAAAACTTGCGTCTACAATATTTGGAAAGTTTTTGTTAAGAAAATCATTCACTAAAAAACCGGATATCGTTGGAATAAGTACATTTTTTTCACCCTTCACAATATATTTCCTGTCATAAAGGGTCGAAAGAACAGTTGCATAAGTTGAAGGTCTTCCGATTCCAAGAGTCTCCATTTCTTTTACCATAGATGCTTCAGTATATCTTGAAGGCGGTTTGGTTTGTTCGGCTTCGCTTTTAAGAGAGACTGGAGAAAGGTTACCGCTCTGAGGTATAATAACTTCTTTTTCTGTCTCACCGCTCTTGTAGAAGATTTCGTAACCTTCAAAATTAAGTTTTTTAGATGAAATTTCAAAGGTATACTTTCCGGTTTCATCAGTTATGCAGTATACTTTTTCTGTATAAGAGCTGCTGGTAGACTGGCTGGCCATGAAACGAGACCATACAAGATTGTAGAGTTTTAAGAGATCACCTTTTATAAGGGATTTTGCCTTAGAAGGATTCATCTGTGTATCGGTTGGTCTGATCGCCTCGTGGGCATCCTGAGTTTTATTTTTCGAATTTTTCATTTTATAATTTCCACAGTATTCCGGTCCAAAGTTACTTAATATATAGTCTTTTGCGGATTTCGATGCTATGTCCGAAATTCTTGTCGAATCTGTCCTCATGTAAGTTATAAAAGCGATATGTCCATTTTCGGTATCTACACCTTCATATAGCTGTTGGGCTACTTGCATGGTTTTTTTCGATGTCCAGCCAAGCATTGAAATCGCGGTTTGCTGCAAAGTACTTGTAATAAATGGTTCCGGCGGATTTCGCTTTAACTGTTTATCTTTGACTTCTTTTACAAAGAACTGCTTGTCCTTAAGATATGTAAAAATCTCATCTCTTTTGGTCTCATTTATACTTTCCATTTTCAATTTTTTATTATTTTCTTTTGTAATAATTATTTTGTAGTCATTATACAGTAGAAATATTTTGAAAAAATCTTTAGGAATAAACTGAAAGATCTCTCTTTCTTTTTCAGAAATAATTTTTAATGCAGCAGACTGCACGCGTCCAGCACTTGAGTTGTTTGAACGTATGATTTTCCATATTAACGGACTCAGTTTATATCCGACAACCCTGTCTAAAACTCTTCTTGCGAGCTGAGCATCAACTTTTACAGTATCAATTTTCTGTGGTGAGTTAATAGCGTTCTTTATAGCAGTTTCTGTGATCTCACTGAAAATTATTCTGTTGGGTTCATCTTTAGGTAGGTCAAGAATCTGACTTAAGTGCCATGCTATGGCCTCACCTTCCCTATCCATATCCGATGCAAGAAAGACATTTTTACCTTTTGAAAGCTTTTTTATTTCATCAATAACGTTTTGCTTTCCTTCCATTATTTCGAATTCAGGAGAAAATCCTTTCTCAATGCTAACGCCAAATTTTTTCTTTGGAAGATCTCTTACATGTCCCTTGGAGGCAACTACTTCATAGTTTTTTCCAAGGTAACGTTCTATAGTTTTTGCTTTGGCCGGGGATTCCACAATGACCAAGTATTTTTGTTCTTTTTTTGCCATCAGATAGTTCCTCCAGCGAAAAATTCTTTGTTGAACATCAATCTTCTTCCCAGAGATTTGTCATACTCAGTCCAGTTACTATCCGCCGAAGATTTTAGTGAGTTATCTATGCAGGATTTAAACTGAGACACTTTTGAGTCCATGTTATCGCAAAAGTGTAAAAGCTGTGCTTCTATAGTTTTGGGAATAACAGGACTGCCATACTCGATCTCTCCATGGTGAGAAGCTACAATATGAACGATATGCTCAAGAGTTTTTTTGTCAAGCTCTTCAATGCTACGTGCTTTTTCATAGATCATTGAACAGCCCATAACTATATGACCAATAAGTTCCCCATTATCTGTTTTTTCAATCCCGTGTGGGCATATAGAGTATTCGTGAATTTTTCCTATATCATGAAGAATAGCACCAGCTATCATTATATCCTCATCGATTATACCCTTGTATATTGAACACATATCAATACTTATTTTTAGCACAGTACAGGTATGTTCAAGAAGACCATTTTTATAGGCATGATGAACAGTCATTCCAGCCGGTAGTTCAGTGAATTTTTTAATGAAACTGTTATCGTGTACGAAGAATGATTCCAATAGCTTTTTAATGCCTGGAGTTTTTATCTTGTCTATAGCGTTTTTGATATATTGGATCATTTCCTGGGGATCTTTTGAACTTTTTTCTATAAACTTTTCCTGATATATCTGAGTTTCGTCCAACACCTCTAGAGAACCCTGTTCTTTAAAAATATTGAGCTGTAGTCTGTTTTCAAACATCACTGTATGTCCGCTTACGCGTATAATCTGGCCTATACGGAGATTCTTATCGTACTCTTGTGGAAAAGACCAATCGATTGCTCTTAACACTCCGCTTTTATCAGCTAAAGTGAGCAAAATAAATTTTTTACCGTCTTTAGTTGACTGAAGTTTTTTGCTTACGAGCTTAAGATCAATTTTTACAGTCATATCCGCGCTCAGATCCTTAACAAGAATGTCTTTTTCCTGAAGAAGACTGCCGAGTTTTATTCCCTGGTCTTTTATTATGCTCGCAAGATCAATACCTTCATTCAAATATAACTCCTCCCTTAATATATTTGCGTTTGATTCTAGAGGTAATTTTTGAAGTTATCTCATAGTTTATGGTGGCACATATATCCGCAAGCTCATCTGCAGATATGAAATTATTTTTTGACTGTCCTATAAGAACCACCTCATCATCATAAGTAACGTTTTTTCCAGTTACATCAACAGTCATCTGATCCATTGATATTCTACCAATTATATTGCAGTATTCGCCATTTATTAGAACCCTTCCCCTGTTAGAAAGAGATCGGAAATAGCCATCAGCGTAACCTACTGGTATTATAGCGGTTTGAAGCTTTTCCTTAGCTGTGTACGTTCTAGAGTATCCTACTGTCTCACCTTTTTCTACAGTATTCAATTTTATAATTTTACTTTTAATTTCCATAACCGGTTTAAGACCACTTATATACTTTTTTGATGACGGTTGCAGTCCGTATGTTGCAATTCCAGGCCGTACAATATCTAGGGAATTTTGTGGAAAAAACATAGCAGCCGCACTGTTTGACATATGGCGCAGTGAAATGTTTATCCCTTTAGAAGTAATGTAGTCAAGCATTTTTAAGTATTTTTCATACTGTATTAAAACGAAGTCATCCAAATCATCAGCAGTTGCATAATGAGAATAAAATCCCCTAATTCTTAGATTATACTTTTTGATTAGTTCTATGACGGAATCAATTTCATAATCATTAAGTCCTACTCTGGACATTCCGGTGTTGTACTTGATATCAAATACAAATTTTCTTATATCCTTTCCCAGCAATGAGTATGCCTGCTCGATAAAATGTGCTGAAAAAATTGTAGGAACAATATAATCGGAAAATTCGATGTAATTTTTTAGTTCATAAGGTTCACAGTATCCAAAGACAAGGATCTGCGAAGTCAGACCATTTTTTATAAGATCAGCAGCTTCAGAGATAAAAGCAACAGCAAATTTACTATATCCTTGATTCTGCGCAGCTTTTGAAAGTTCAATATTTCCGTGTCCATAGGCATCCGCTTTTACTACAGGCATAACATCTTTTTTACAG
>CALMRR010000255.1 GCA_937871925.1 uncultured Petrotoga sp. | reverse complement strand
CGCCGATATCGTTAAGAGAGTCTATGAAAAGCCTGTTGATGATATAGATAAAGATGATCTTGATATCGTATACATGGTTTATAGCGGGAAGTTTGATGATTATCCGGAATTTGCTATCGGAGAGGCATTTGATGATTTTTTTGTATCTCCAAGATGGGATGTCTTTACAGCATCGGACTCAACTATAGTGGTACAGTTCAACGGAACTGCGTTTGAAGAGGATGAAGGGTATGATATCATGCTTCAGTTTACTGTCGAACCGGATAAGGAAAGCTGGTATGTCAGTTATTTTGAAGTTGACGGTAATCAGCAGGAGCTGAGTTTACTGCCTGATCTTCTGAAATATATCTTTACCGTTTTCAGCTATAATTGAAAGCCCTGTCTTATTAAAGTGACCCCCTTTCATTAGATTCTGTTGTCTAACAAAAGGGGGTCGCTTCATTGTTAAAGGTTTATTGTTTATTGTAATTTATGCTGTAAAACCGCATATACTCTCCGGAAATTACACTTTCAGTCCATTTCTGGTTTTGAAGATACCACTCAACTGTTTTAGATATGCCCTCATTAAACATTACGCCTGGTTCCCAGTCAAGATCTTTTTTAATCTTTTCTGGTGAGATGGCATACCGTCTGTCATGACCCAGTCTGTCAGTTACGTACTCAATAAGGGTTTCGTTTATTTTCTGATCGGATGTTTTTTCCTGCACAAGCCTGATAATAGTTTTTACAATATAGATATTTTCTTTTTCGTTGTGTCCGCCTATGTTATATATCTTCCCTGGTTCTGCTTTCTCAAAAACAACATCTATTGCCCTGCAGTGATCTGTAACGTAAAGCCAGTCACGTACCTGTTTTCCATCACCGTATACCGGAAGTTTTTTATGATTAAGACAGTTATTTATTATAAGGGGGATAAGTTTTTCCGGAAACTGGTAAGGACCATAGTTGTTTGAGCATCTGGTTATATTGACAGGCATGCCGAAGGTGTCAAAATAAGCCTTCACGAAGAAATCTGCGCTTGCTTTGCTTGCCGAATAGGGTGAGTGAGGATCAAGAGGGGTACTTTCATAAAAATAACCGGTTTGTCCAAGTGATCCGTAAACTTCATCGGTGGATACCTGAAGAAATTTTTTTTCTTTATCCCACCTTCCATTCTTAAACCAGAAGGCTTTGCACGTATCCAAAAGAGTTTGGGTGCCAAGAATGTTGGTTTTAAGGAATATCTGAGGATCATGGATAGACCTGTCTACATGGCTTTCGGCTGCGAAGTTTATAACTCCGTCAATACTGTGTGCTTCAAAAATTTCTTTCATTTTCTGTGCATCGCAGATATCTGCTTTTATAAATTCAAATCTTTTTGCCGATTCACTGTCAAGTGACTCAAAATTGGCCGTGTTTCCGGCGTAGGTAAGCTTATCTATGCCGATTATTTTGGAGTCTTTGTGAGCCTGAAGATAATGATAAAGGAAGTTGCTTCCGATAAACCCTGCCACGCCCGTAACCAAAAGATTCATGCGTATCCCTCCCTGTTATTGTAAGATAGCTTTTGTTATTTTCGCTGCAGCATCTCCATTTCCGTATATATTGTCTGGATATGCCATA
>CALMRR010000254.1 GCA_937871925.1 uncultured Petrotoga sp. | reverse complement strand
TCCTTCATACTCATAACCTCGCAAGAGCTGTAACCGACTCCCTGAAGAATACCGCCTTCTATCTGGCCGTGAAGAGTGTTTGTATCTATCGGTATGCCTATATCCATTACCGTCCATATCTTCTCTATGTTCAGCTCATAAGTCAGAGTATTGACGGATACTAAAGCGATATCAGCTCCCCAGGAGTAAGAAGGATAAGCATCACCTTTTAAAAGTTCGTTGTCCCATTCAAGCCAGGATGGTTGTTGATAATCTGCCTGAGCTGCAACTGCACCATCTTCATTCCACCGCTGTTTAAGCTCTTCACATGCCCTCACAAGGAGCCCCCCTACGATCATAGTGCTGCGTGAAGCTACCGTAGGTCCTGAATCCGGAACCTTATCAGTATCAACAGGAGCGTATATTACTTTAGAAATATCTATCCCAAGGCTTGAAGCAACTATCTTACGCATAACGGTTCCAAGTCCCTGACCCATCTCTACATTTGATATAAAGATACCGACGGTGCCGTCATGATTTTTCTTCAATAAGGCACGTGCCTTTATTACTTGCTGTTCTCCGCTTCCTGTAAAACCGCATCCGTGAAGAAAAATCGAAAAACCGACTCCCTTTTTTATAGAATTTACAGAATTTACAGAATTTTTCCCAGAACAAAGATTTTTATAATCAGCCATCTCTTTTACTCTATTTACAATTTCAGGAAGTTTTAAAGAACCGCGGAATGTTCCGCCTGTAGTGGTTTTATCTCCGGTTTTAACCATGTACCGGCTTTTAAAATCAATAACGTCTTGATGAAGCATAAAAGCAAGAGTATTCATGTGAGTTTCTATGGCAAATATTGCCTGCGGGCCGCCAAAACCTCTGAAAGCTCCGCTAGGAACGGTATTAGTAGCATAGGCTTTTCCTTTTATTATAAAATTTTCAAAGTTGTATACCCCGGTGCTGCAAAACATAGCCCGCTGAAGCACTACTGAGGATAGTCCCGCATAAGCGCCTGCATTCAATTTTATGTCAATATCAACGGCAGTTATTTTCTGATTGCTGTCTAGTGCAGTTTTTATAGTAATAACGGAAGGATGTCTCTTAGTGGTTGAAATAATATCCTCTTCCCTTTCATAGATAAGTTTTACGGGTTTGCCGGTTTTAAAAGCCGCAAATGCAGCATGACCGGCAATTATGGACGGGAACTCTTCTTTACCTCCGAAAGCTCCGCCGGTAGTTGTCTGCACTATTCGGATTCTTTCACTACTCCAGCCAAAAGCTTTTTCCAAAGCATGCTTAATATAGTATGGACATTGCATTGAGCCGTATACGGTTATGGTTCTGTGCTCATAAACGGCTATCATTCCCTGGGGCTCCATGTAGATGTGTTCTTGGTAGCCGGTTTCATAAGTTTTTTCAACTACTCTTTCTGCTTGAGCAAAAGCTTTTTCGACATTTCCTCTGCTTATCTCATACTCAGCAAAACAGTTGTCCAAACCATATATGGGTATAATATCCTTCCG
>CALMRR010000253.1 GCA_937871925.1 uncultured Petrotoga sp. | reverse complement strand
AAAGCTCTTACAGAAAAATATCCGACTCCGTTTTATATTTACGATGAAAAAGCTATAAGGGATAATATACGAGTATTTCTAAAAGAATTTTCATGGATAGATTTTAAAGAGTATTTTGCGGTGAAAGCTACACCCAATCCTTCGATAATGAAGATTTTAAGTGATGAAGGCTGTGGTATGGACTGTAGCTCAATGCCTGAGCTGGTACTGGCTGAAAGTATAGGATGTTCAGGCAGACAGATAATGTTTACTTCCAACGATACACCCAAGCAGGAGTATGAGAAAGCCTTTTCTTTAGGTGCGGTTATTAATTTGGATGATTATTCCCATATAAAGAGTATTGAACACATGATAAGTCCGGACAGCAGCATGTGTCTGAGGTATAATCCTGGAAACCGCAAGGGAAATGAGATAATAGGACAGCTCAAAGACTCAAAGTTCGGAATGAGTAGGGAACAGATTTTTAAATCGGTTTATGAGCTGAAAAAGTATGGAATTAAAAGTATAGGGCTACATACGATGATATGTTCAAATGAACTTGACCCCAAGTACTTTCAGATTACTGCCAAAAATATGTTTGAACTTGCATTTGATGTAAGCAAAGAGCTTGATGTAAAAGTTGGCTTTGTCAATCTGGGAGGCGGAATAGGCGTGGCATACCGTGAGGATCAGCCGCAGATGGATATAAGTGAGCTCAGCATGAGGATAAAAACAGAGTACGAAAAAGTGCTTATGAATGGAATGAAGCCTTTTTCAATATTTATGGAAAACGGAAGATATATTACCGGTCCTTACGGTTATCTTGTATGCAAAGTGATTCATATAAAAGAAAGTTATAAAAAATTTGCAGGAGTAGATGCCAACATGGCCAACCTTATGAGACCGGCACTATACGGGGCGTATCATCATATAACCCGTATTGGTTCAGATAGCTGCGGACAGACTGCTGAATATGATGTAGTAGGTTCACTCTGTGAGAATAACGATAAGTTTGCCATAGACCGGAGGCTTAATTGTCTGAGCGAAGGAGATTTTCTGGTTA
>CALMRR010000252.1 GCA_937871925.1 uncultured Petrotoga sp. | reverse complement strand
ATTCTCAGGATGAGGACGATAGTACCAAACTGTATCTTAAACTTCCTTTTGGACGATCGGAGAAAGTTACCGGAAATTACGAGCTTGCATGTGGATGGTATCTTCCAGGAACTTCAACCGACAGTATTTTCAGAAGAAACTACTTAGAACTTCCGGGAGTGTTTTCCTTTGGATTTTCTACTTCGTATTCAAACAATTTTTATGCTTTATTTAATGTCGATATTCCTGTAGGAGACACAACTTTTTTCAGATATGGATATGAAAATATCTTTGAGATGAAGGACATGACTCATATAGGATTGGATTTTCCAAAAAACTCATATCTGTCATACAGTACAGATACTATAGATTTTTCATTTGGTAGAAATACCATATCCTACGGACCTTTAAAATACAATCTGCTCCTTTCCGACAATGCTCCATACTACGATAATATCAGTATGAGAGTGAAGTCTGGGTATGTGGATTATTCTTTTTCTGCTCTTTCTTCTATCCCTATGCTCAGCAAACAAGAGTACGATCAGCAGTTTTCTTTCGGTAATTTTTATGCCTATCGGAATACCTTTGTGAACAGGCTCGATCTTTCCTTTCAAAAGTTTGATTTTTCGTTATCCATGCTTAATCATACCGGAGGCAGACTTCCCGATATTAAAGATATTCTGTTGTTTTCAGATAACGGACTTTTTTCAGCAGACTTAAGATACAGAGGTTTTTTTGAAATATATACTGCATACTGTTTCAACTACAGTAATTTTAAGAACTCTTTTGCCGCAGGAATATCCAAAACCATAGATGCCGATGATGTTATTATAAGAACTTCAGGAGAGCTTTATCACGTACAGGATGGTATATACGATCATGAAGTTCCACTGAAAAAGCTATACTACAGAACTATTTCGGTATCCAACAATCCTGCTTCCAGAAACTTTCCGGATACTCCCTTTGGTTTTTTTTATGGTGAAAATTCCAATATCTTTTCAGCAGAGGCGATTATTGCATGGAAAGACGGGTATATTCAAGTAGTGAAAGACTTTGGCAATAACAACTATGGAAAAGTTGAACATTTTTCCGCCAGAATGAATGCAAAAATGCCTTTCGCAGATTTGAATATACTTCTTCACGATACTAAAAATGCCAATAAAAATTATTTCGGATTTTCATTCTTTTACATACTTGAGCTTGGAGTCATAATATGAAATATCATATTCTTGTTTTTTCTTTTGTGATGAGCATGACTTTGGTATTTTCGGCAATAGTAACCGATAAAACAGATCTGTACAGAGCTGTATTTTATGGTGGATCTACTTCAAATATATATCCTCGGCCATCATCAGAAGATTTTGCATATAAAAATACATTTGAATACGAAATACATATTTCTGATAAAGACAAGTACTATCTGCTCTTTAAAGCATATCCCTTCTGGATGATTGCAGGAAAGTATCCCACAGATTGGGGAGAGCTTGAAAGAGGAGTATATCTTTCAGATAGTCTTCCCTACGTAAAAGGTATTACATCAGGATACGAGAATGAAAAACTCAGAGTGGTCTTTGGAATCTATACTTTCGATGCATCATTATCTCCTCAGGAGCTTATCAGGCAGAAGGACCAAACTATAGACTCAAACTCAGACCGCAAACCCCTTACGATTCCGCTCAGCGGCTATGGTGATCCATTCAAAACCCTTATTATACACAGACTTGAGGTAAGACCTTTTCCAGAAATTATGATTGCAGTAAATGAACTTAATCTTATCGGTGGTAAGATGGTTGATATAGTTGATGTAAACCCTTTTGGCATACTTCACAACACATTCGGGGAAGGTTTTTCAAATACTATGCTCGGAGTTGATTTTTCTACAGTCTTTCCTTACGGTATAAGCTTGTACGGACAGTTTGCAATGGATGACTTCCTTGTTCCGCAGACAGAATCAGGTTCCCAGGCATATAAGCCAACAGCTTTTGCTTATGGTGCAGGGCTAAGGAAGGTGTTTAAAGACCATAATTTATACATTTCGCCCAAAATAGAGCTATATAAGATCTACACATGGATGTACAACAGATGGCAGCCACTTTTAAAATTCACAGGAAGATTTGGAGGAATCGATATCCCTATGGGGTTTGATTACGGAAACGATATGCAGGGTATGCTTATAGGAGCGGATATCTTTACAGAAGAAAAATTAAAAATCTTTGTGGGGGCTGAGTACTACCAGAAAGGCTCGGTAGATCTGAACACTTCATACTCAGATAACGAAAAAAAGAAGCTTACACAATTCTGGTGCGATTTATTTCCACCTGTTAAAGATTTTTTTGCACTGAGCCTAAGAATTGATATTTCCTATTAAAGGGGGCTAAAAATGAAAATTGCGCTTATACTTGGAACAAGACCGGAAGCAATAAAGATGGCTCCAGTATACTTTGAACTTAAAAAAAGAGGGGAGCAGGCTGATATTATTTCAACGGGTCAGCACCGTCAGATGCTTGACCAAGCATTACAGATATTTGATATTAAACCTAAGTTTGATCTTCAAGTTATGACAGATAGACAGTCCCTTTCCCTGCTTACGCAAAAAATAATTGCAGGTCTGCAGGAGCTTTTTGATAGAGAAAAGTACGATGTTGTTCTTGTTCAGGGTGATACGACTACTTCCTTGTGTGGAGCACTGGTAAGCTTTTATAACAAAATTCCGGTAGGCCATATTGAAGCCGGTTTAAGAACTAACAATATCTATGATCCATTTCCTGAAGAGATAAACAGGCGTCTTACATCCAAGATAGCCAGTATAAACTTTGCTGCCACTG
>CALMRR010000251.1 GCA_937871925.1 uncultured Petrotoga sp. | reverse complement strand
ATACTGACAGTTTCACTGCCGACTTTGAGATTATATATTTCAACAGCAGTACTTCCAAAGTATTTATGACTATCTTCGATACTTTTGAAAATGCTGTGAAAAAGGGAATGAAAATTACCGTAAACTGGCGCTGTGATTCAGAAAATGAAACAGCAATAGAGTGCGGAGAAGAGTTTAAAGAAGATCTTTCTACTCTACCCTTTAACATAGTCTTGGTGAAAGGAGCTGAAAATGGATAATATCTTTATCAAAGAAGATGAAGTAATCGCGAATGCAGAAAACGCCATTCGGAAAAATATTATGGGAAGCACTGAAGGAGAAGCACTTTATAAAGATCTGCTATATGAATATAAAAAATTGTTGAAACAGACCAAAAGTCTTGTAAAAATGTCAGATATGATGCAGCTTCAGCTTCATGACCTTTCACGTGAGCTTGAAAGGATGTCAAACACAGATGGACTTACTGGAATATATAATAGACGTTTTTTTAACGAAATATTTCATAAAGAATGGTACAGCGCCTTTAGAGGAAAAATATCTATCGGAATCCTTATGATAGATATTGATAACTTTAAAAAGTACAACGATACCTATGGACATCTGCAAGGCGACAGATGCTTGAAGCTTATTTCTGAAATTATACAAAAATCTGTAAAACGTCCGAGAGATATGCTGGCAAGATATGGAGGCGAAGAGTTTGTGGTACTGCTTGCAGAAACTGATATAAAAGGATGTCGTACTGTTGCAGAAGAAATTATAAAAAGTATTGAAGCCAAGGATATCAAGAATGCAGGTTCTCCGTATTTTCCGCGTGTCACGGTATCTGTGGGAATAGCTGTTACCATCCCTGATGATCAGGATTCGTGTGAAAAACTTCTTAATATGGCTGATGAAGCATTATACCGTGCAAAGGCTGCTGGAAGAAACTGCTGTATGGAATAGTTTTAAAAAAATAACAGTACAGAAAAAGTATCCCTAATTATTATTTTATCGATTCAAACGGTTTTTCACACAGTATAGCATATTCATAAGTATCATTTCACAAAGGTATTCCTTGGGAATATCTCTTAAGAAAAATACTTTTTGAGATGCACTTTATGTCTCGTTTAATCTACCAAGAAGTCTCAAGGAGCGTGCACTTAAATGATTGCAGATAGTGGCTACGCAAAGAAAAAACATTCTTCCTTTTACAAAGGATCGGTGAGTTTTCTACCTTTCCAGTTAAGCATATGCATGTTCATGCTATTAAAGCTGGAAAAAAACAATAAAAACCGTTTGATAACGGTTTTTATTTTTATGGTATCCTTTTATACGGGT
>CALMRR010000250.1 GCA_937871925.1 uncultured Petrotoga sp. | reverse complement strand
TTTATTACAGCAAACAAAGCATCTTTAAACTCAAAAGCAGGAATTGATGCCGTAAATTGGCTTGTTGACAAACAGAAACTTGGTGTTATGCCAACAGACGCCCAGGCCGGCGGACTTAAGTCAGAGGATCTTTTTGTAGCAGGAAAAGTCGCTATGGTTCACACAGGAATCTGGATGTTTAAAATGTTCAGGGATGAAGCAAGCTTTGACTGGGATATAGTAGTGGAGCCAGGTATGGAGTCAAAGGGAACACACTATTTTGTGGATGGTGTCGTAGCAAGTAAAAACACAAAGCATAAGGAAGAAGCATGGAAATGGATAAAATTTCTCACTACAAGCGAGTATAACGCTAAGCTGAGATATGAAAAAGGATGGGAATTACCGGCAATCTCTAACGAAAAATATCTTGAACCTTTCCTTACCGAAAACTCTAAGCCGGCAAATAAAAAAGCAATCTTTGAATCTCTCAGTTATTCTTCGCTTCCCCCTGTAATAAAAGGCTGGAGCGCATTATCAGATATAGTTAATAAAGAACTTTCAGATGTTGCACTCGGAAATAAAACTGCACAGGATGCTCTTAAGGCTATTGATATAGAAATAAATAAAAAACTCGGAAAATAAAAGGATGTGAAGAAATGAGCCAGATCTGTCACCTTCCTTATGGAATGGATGATCCGTACCTTAATAATTTAAGTATTCAAAGAATTCCAAAAGATCCCCTTACAGATGAGGAAGTGTTAATAAATTTTCAAACCTTTCCGATGCAGGCAGGTCAGAGAGCATGGATTATATCTTCGGTAAACGGTATGCCGCACGTAAAGACAAGGGCTAGATTTGATTATGCCCAAAACGGCTGGGCACTTTGGAGATGCTGCTTAGGCAGATTCAGAAAAGGTGACAAAGTGAGATATCGGATATTTTCAGGACTGGGTGAAACCACAGCAGTATCTTCAGATGAGTTTGAGTTTGATGTAAAAGCATGGGAGAACTGTAGCACATCTGAAATTGCTCTTCTGAATCATTCAAAAAGATTTTTATCCTGCTTTACATTAACTGACGGGAAAAATGACTTCAGCCGCAGATATATTTTTAAAAGACTACCCAAAGAAAGATTTTTTGGAATGGGTGAACACTATGATTCTATTGAGCTTGGTGGCAGATCATATACTGCTCATGTTTTTGACCAGTATAAAGTACAGGGCGAAAGAGGATATGCCCCTGTTCCGTTTATCTTTTCGGAAAAAGGATTTGGGTTGTTTGCGGACACCGGATACAGAACATCCTTTTTCTTTAACGAAGAAACGATTGAGGTACTTATAGATACTCTTGGTCAGCAGTATAAAGGCAACGATTTGACCGTATGGGAAAAAGCTTCTCCTCAGGAGGTTGTTTCCCAGATATATAATATTTCCGATCCAAAGGTTCCTCCGGTATGGGTATTCGGACCATGGATATCCGCAAATGAATGGAACAATCAGAATATGGTGGAAAATGCTCTTAACGAGATTATACGGTATGATCTTCCGTGTACGGTTATGGTAATAGAGGCTTGGTCTGATGAACAAGGCTTTTATAAGTTCAACGGAGCACAAAATACGCCTGCTGTTCGTGGAATAAATCTTAAAGAGTATTCTTTCAGCTCTCCTTGGCCTGATCCTCAGGGTATGATTAAAAAACTTCATGATAACGATATAAAAGTTATTTTATGGCAGATTCCAGTGTTCAAAATACTTGATGATGCTGATGAACAGCATAAAAAAGATTTGGAGTATGCTCTTGAAAAAAAATACTTTGTAATGAAAAAAGACGGCACTCTATACACAATACCTCCTGGAAGATGGTTTGAGGGAAGTTATGTGATTGACCTTTTTAATCCTCAGGCAAGAGAATGGTTTAAAGAAAAAAGGAAGTATCTTATTGATGAACTGAGGGTAGACGGTTTCAAGACAGACGGCGGAGAGCATCTCTGGGGAAGGGATACCGTTGTATATGGAGGAATCAGTGCTGCCCAGGCAAGAAATCTCTTTACCGAAAAGTACTTTGAAACAGAAAAGGAAGTGGTTGGACAAGATAAAGTACTTTTCAGCCGTGCCGGATATACACGTTCTCCTTCAAGCACGCTTTTCTGGGTAGGAGATGAGGATTCTGATATTCAGGCCTTAAAAGCGAACATTGTGGCAGGATTAAATGTATCTCTCTGTGGAAATCCTTTTTGGGGATGGGATATAGCAGGTTTCAGCGGAGAACTTCCTAGCATAGAGCTTTATCGCAGAAGTCTTGAAATAGCTGTTTTCACACCCATTTTCCAAATTCATTCAGAGTGTAATATGGGACCATACAAAAGTGCAGAAAGAACACCATGGAACATGGCTGACATTTTCAATGACAGCTCTATAATCGATTACTATAGAAAAATTGTTTCGCTTAGAATGTCTCTGATTCCTTATATAGCTGAACAAGCAGAAAAGTCGGTAAATCAAAAGCAACCGTTAACACAGCCGTATAATTTTACAACTGATTATTTTTTTGGTGAAAACATTTTTGTTGCTCCTGATCTTGACGGAAATAATATTTTAGAGTTTATTCTTCCTCCAGGTCAGTGGATAGATCTTTGGGAAGGCAAAGAGTATTCGGGTGGTCTCAGCTACAAATACAAATGTAAAAATCATTACAGTGGTGTTTTTATCAGAAAAGGTACTGTACTTCCTATAAACCTTCCTCCTAGCGGGAAAATATCTGATCCTGGAAAAGGTTTTGAAAAAAATGCTCTTCTTATAGGCGGTTTTTATGAAAAAGAAAAACCTCTTCTAAAAAATTTTAATGCCGGACAAATAGAAAATGTTTCTTTTATAGGCCTGTTTGAAGAATCACAGGAAGACGGTTTTATGGCAAAAATAAAATGGATGAGGATTGATGAGGTAGATAATGAATAATTTTTTGAACTCTTTGGATATAATTAAAAAGTATCAGGACAGTTCCGGAGCATACGTGGCAAGTCCAAACTTTTCACAGTATGGATTCTGCTGGTTCAGGGATAGCTCATTTATCGCACGGGCAATGTACAGAGCAGGCGAAAGCATTTGCGCAAGAAAGTTTTTTGACTGGGCAGTAAAAGTCATACGGAACAACCGTCCGGACATTGAAAAAGTACTGCTGAAGGATAAGTCTGAATTAACACATAAAGACCTTTTGCCGACGAGGTACAGAGTCGATGGTTCAGCAAACAATGATGATTGGCCTAATGGGCAAAGCGACGGATATGGAACATTTTTATGGGCAGCCCATGAATGCTGTTATGAAGTACCTGCCGATGTTTCCAAAATGGTTGTAAATTATATTGAAAAAATCTGGGAAGTTCCATGTTATGATGCATGGGAAGAAGGTCCTGAATATCTTCACACTTCCACACTTTTTTCTCTTGCGGCAGGACTAAAAGCCCAAAGCATAGCAACCGGACAAAAGAACTGCTATGAACTTATACTACAAAAAGTTCTGACGCAGCATACAAAAAACGGACGTTTTGTTAAATCGACTGGTAACGACTGTGTTGATTCAAGCCTTTTATGGTGCTCATATCCTTATGCACTTTACAGCAACGGAAATGAACTGGTTATCAATACGGTAAGCGAAATAGAAAGAACACTTAAAAAAGGATGCGGACTGAAACGTTATTTAAACGATACTTACTTTGGAGCCGGAAGCTGGACTTTACTTTCAGCGAATCTCGGAAGTTACTATGCCAGAAATGGAGAAAAAGAAAAGGCTCTTGAAATTAAAAGATGGCTGGATACAAATTTTGATTCAAACGGTTTTCTTGCCGAACAGATTGCAGAGAATCTTTTAGCACCGGATATGTATGAACCATGGGTAAAAAGATGGGGAAATATAGCTTCTCCACTTTTATGGGCACATGCAGAGTATATTAATCTATGTCTTGATATTCAGAATAGTTGATAAAAAATCAGCAGCTTTATAGAAAAGGCTGCTGATTTTTTATTTAATTATTTTTTTACTGTCTGCGCGTACTTGTACCTGATCCTGTTGGTTTCAATTTCGTTCTTTATTTTTTCCCTGTCTTGTGTAGCTGTTGTCACTTCTTTTTCAAGCTTGTCAATCATTTCCTTAGTTTTCAAAGTATCTATCTCTTCAAAACGTTCGGCTTTGGTGGTAAGTATTATAAGTTCTTTTCCGGACATGTCAACTATACCGCCATGCACTATAAGTTTTTCTTCTGTTTTATCTGTCTTTCTGATGGTTACCGGGCATACCTTCAGCTTTGCAATTATGGGAAGCCTGTTTGTAAGCACTCCCATACCGCCTTCAACAGTTTCATACTGAACATACTCTGCCTGGCACTGCGATTTTATACCGCCGGGAGTCACCACCTTTACATCAAACATAAATCACCTCTAGACCGATGCGCCCATAGACTTAGCCTTCTGTACGGCCTGTTCTATTGTTCCAACCATGTAGAAAGCGCTTTCGGGCAGATTATCATACTTTCCATCGAGAATTTCTTTAAAGCCCTTTATAGTATCGCTCAGCTTAACATAAACTCCGGGAATATTGGAAAATTTTTCGGCAACAAAGGTGGGCTGAGTAAGGAATCTCTGAATTTTTCTAGCTCTTTGCACCGTGAGTTTGTCATCTTCCGAAAGTTCTTCTATTCCGAGAATAGCTATGATATCCTGTAGGTCCTTATATCTTTGCAATACTTTCTGAACCCTTCTGGCAACATTGTAATGTTCGTCACCTACAACCTTGGGTTCAAGAATCTTGGAGTTGGAATCAAGAGGATCAACAGCAGGATAAAGAGCCATTTCTGAAAGTTTCCTCGATAAAACTATAGTAGCTTCAAGATGTGAAAATGTTGTAGCAGGCGCTGGATCGGTTATATCATCGGCAGGAACATATACTGCCTGTACCGATGTAATTGAACCGTCTTTGGTAGAGGTTATTCTTTCTTCAAGCTGTCCGACATCAGTAGCCAGCGTAGGCTGGTATCCGACTGCGGAAGGCATTCTTCCCAGAAGAGCTGAAACCTCAGAACCTGCTTGTACGAATCTGAATATATTATCTATGAATAACAAAACATCTTTCTTTTCTTTATCTCTGAAATATTCGGCCATTGTCAGAGCTGTGAGCGCTACTCTAAATCTTGCTCCTGGCGGTTCATTCATCTGTCCGAAGACAAGGGCGGTATTGTTTATAACTCCGCTGTCATGCATATCAAGCCAGAGATCATTTCCTTCCCTTGTTCTTTCGCCTACACCCGCAAAAACCGATATTCCCTGATGCTCAATTGCTATGTTTCTTATAAGCTCCATAACCAAAACTGTTTTACCTACTCCTGCACCTCCGAAGAACCCTATTTTTCCGCCCTTTGGGAATGGTGCAAGAAGATCGATACATTTAAGTCCTGTTTCAAGTATTTCTATATCTTTATTCTGATCGGTTATGGATGGAGGCTCCCTGTGAATTGGGGAGAACTCAACATCTTTTACCGAACCCTTTTCATCGATAGGTTCTCCAAGAAGATTGAACATTCTTCCTAATACATTTTTCCCAACTGGAATCTTTATTGGTCCAGAAGTATCTAATGCTTCAAGTCCTCTCTTCAGACCATCCGATGAATCAAGCGCAACGCATCTTGCTATATTGTCGCCTATAAGCTGTTCAACCTCAAGGACGACTTTTTTATTTGTATATGGATTAACTATTTCTATAGCGTTATAGATTTCGGGAAGTTTTCCCTCCCCAAACTGGACATCAACAACAGGTCCAATTACACTGACCACTTTTCCGATATTCTTTTCCACAAAGTCACCCCCGTGGCCCGTCACTCTTGTTTAAGAGCCTGGGCTCCATTAACTATTTCTATTAACTCTTGGGTTATTGAATCCTGACGCATTTTGTTGTAAGCAAGCGTAAGATCCCCTATGAGGTTCTGGGCATTGTCTGTCGCATTTTTCATGGCATTTCTTCTTGCGTAATACTCACTTACCTTAGTTTCAAATATTAGAGTGTACACCTGTGAAAGCATATAAAGATAAGCAATCTCATCAATGAGTTTTTCATCTGTCGGCTCGTATTCATATGATGCGGTCTCTTCTCCTTCATACTGTATGGGAAGAAGCTGAACGCATTTTGGTCTCTGAATAAGGGCATTTCTGAACTCGCCGTATACAACTTCGATTTTACCGCAGGAGTATTTCTCCCGCAGTGAAAGAAGATCTTCCAAAACAAGCTTTGCAGAGTCCGGACCAGGGATATCATAAAGCTTGGTTCTTGAAAGAAGCATCTTGCTGTCACTTTTAAAATCAGCGGTTCCCTTTGATCCAACAACGTAAAACCCTTTGAAATCGGAATGCTCCAATGCCTTATTACGCGCAAAAGATACGATATCAGAGTTAAACGATCCACAAAGTCCCATATCTGTTGTTATTACAAAGATAAGCGTACCCTCAGACTGTTTAAAAAACTTATTGTCTGTTTCCGGTTTAACCTTGCTCAGTACTGATTTGGCATATCTGGCATAGGTTCTTACAGGTTCTATTGTTCTGTTAACCCTGTTTATTCTTGCTGATGCAACCATTTCCATTGCTTTGGTGATCTTCATGGTTGACTTGGTAGAATCAATACGGTTCTTGATGGTTCTGAGTTTACCTCTTCCCATTAAATATCACCGCCCATTAAGAGACAAAACTCTTTTTGAACTCTTCAACAGCTTTTTTAAGTTCTTCAAGCATCTTGTCCGAAAGTTCTTTCTTAAAGGCAATCTCATTCATCAGAGCAGTTTTGTTATGCTTCATGAAATGAATGAACTCTTTTTCAAATCGGCTTATTTTAGTTGTTTCAATATCATCAACATATCCATTTACACCGCAGTAGAGAACTATAACCTGTTCCTGAACCTCCATAGGAGAATATTGGAGCTGTTTCAGCAGTTCCTGAAGCTTTTCTCCTCTTACCAGCTGTTTTCTTGTACTTTCATCAAGATCTGTAGCAAACTGCGTAAAAGATTCAAGATCTCTG
>CALMRR010000249.1 GCA_937871925.1 uncultured Petrotoga sp. | reverse complement strand
CGGGATTATTAAATACCATACTTTCCAGCAAATATATTATACTATACATAAATGATATACCCATACTCTTAAGCTTACAAAAAAGAAAATCCTGTACATAAGCACAGGAAAGCATTAATATCAAAAATCTTTTATGGGAATATGTATCAAAACCTTCTTTTTTCTATTCTGCTCAGAATCATTTGCAGGATAAAGTTCAAAAGAATTCCTGTCATCAGGCCTGTATCTGCTGCCGGCAAGCCATTGACCGTACATTAGATCCCATGCCTGCTGATACTGTGTATCATCAAGCTCAAAGTACCCCACACCATACTTTCCTCCTGGAATAATCATACTTCCAAACTCCCCATCTGCCTCAAAATACTTTTTTACGGTAAAACAGGCACTTAACCTAAGCTTGCTTGCCTGGGTTATATCATAGTTGTCATGACATATCACAATAGCTTGGGTATCAGGAAAATGAATCAACCCTTTTGAATCCGCCCATCTGTAAAGCTTCTCAAAAAGATACGAAAACAATGCCGAATCACCTTTATAAGGCCCTGTATACCGTATATAAACAACATTAATATCTTTCAGATCTTCTACTTTAACAGAATACTCAAGCTTTTGCGTATTATCTTTTTGCTTTTTAAAAAAACCTGTAGCTTTGATACAATCCATTGAATGAGTTTTCCTGAAATCTGAAGCACTACATCCAAAATAACTTTTAAAGGCCTTTGAAAAAACCGATTGATTTAAAAATCCGCACTCCGCAGCAATTTGAGAAATAAGCATATCCCCATCTTTAACCAGAAACCCAGCTGCCCTTTCAAGCCGTGTCCTCTGAATGAAATGAAACAAAGATTCACCCATCACTGCCTTGAAAACTCTGTGAAAATGAAAAGGAGAAAAGTTAGCCACATCAGAGATAACATTAAGCGAAAGCTCTGAAGCTATATTAGATTCAATATAATCCTGAACCTTGTTTATACATGAAACATACTGCTCATTCAACCCATTCAGCTTCTGACCATCCATTATTTATACCGCCCGGTTTTTGATACTAAAATTATATCAAATCTATTCCTCTTTTTCCCCTTCCTCCGGCATTGTCAATGCTACATCTTTTTCATATAGAGTAATTTTACAAGCAGTCCGAAAATCAATTGAAACAAGGCTACACTTACAAGAGTAATAAAAATGACTGTATTGAAATAGCCTGCTATTATTGCTGCAACGATAATCATTATAGAAGTAACCATTAGCATTGGCATTCCAGCTTTAGCTTTTATTGCTCTGAGTCTTTCATCGTTTTCCTTATTGAACTGAACCTTTAGCTTTTCATCATTGCTCAATACGCCTTTAAAACGCATAATCTGTACTGCAGCGATAATCGCTATTGCTGTGGTTAATCCGCACTGAAAACAAAAGATTCCGTCTTTGCTGATATCTGTCTGGAAAAAAACATCATAAACTCCAAGAACAGCTGAGAAAAGAACCAGTATCGAAAGTAACCAAATCCTTCTTTTTAGTTTGCTTCTATAAACCTCCATTTTTGCACCCTCTCAATCGTTGTATTCTGAAAAATCGAATACTTCTTCTATTTTTAGTCCGAAATAACGGGCTATCTTGTACGCTAACGGCAGCGATGCTGTGTACTTTCCTACTTCAATAGAGGTAATTGTTTGTCGTGTGACCCCTACCGACAAAGCAAGTTCTTCCTGAGAAATTTTCCTCTCTTTTCTTAAGTCCGGAATTTTTGTATTCATTTACCGCTCCTTTTTAAGGAAAGTCCTTTTTTATAGTATAGCATGCTTTGCATTTTATGTCAAGTGAGCTTTGCAAAAAAACAAAACCCTTCTGCATGAAAGGGTTTTGTCCTTTACTATTTATACTTTGAACTTATCTGTATTTGCACTGAGATTTTCAGCAAGTGCTGACAGCTCCTGAGCACTGGCACTTACATGTTGGGCACCATCTGCTTGTTCTCCTATTGCACTGGACATGCTTTTTACCTGTTCATTTATTTCATTTATAAGAGATGCAACCTTCACCATTGCGGCGCTCATTTCCTCAGCCGATGCACTTTGCTCTTCGGTTGTTGATGTGATGCTTTCTATCCCGGCATTCATTGAAGTTACCATTTCCTCAATTCTTTCAAACTCTGAAGACATCTTCTTCATTTCCAAGTCAATCTTTTCAACAGCTCCGGAATTTTCCTGAGTTGCTTTATTTACTTCTACAGATTTACTTTTTATTTCCCCCAGAATATCTGCTATCTGTGATGTAGCTTTAGAGCTTTCTTCCGCCAATTTACGTATTTCTTCGGCAACAACAGCAAAACCTTTTCCAGCCTCCCCTGCTCTCGCAGCTTCTATCGCAGCATTAAGCGCAAGAAGGTTAGTCTGTTCGGTTATTGAATTTATGGTATCAACTATTTTTCCTACATTTTCTGATCGTTCACTTAGCTGTTGAGTATTAGATAATGTGACTTTAGATTTTTTCATTGCATCATCTATTGTAGAAGATATATCTTTTATTGAACTTACACCAGTTTTCGCCGCATTAAGAGTTTTTTCAGCCGCCTGGCTCAGATCCTGTGCGGATTTTGAGAGCAACTGTGCACTCGAGGCAACTTCTTCAATTCCAGAGGTCATTTCTTCTACATTTGCACTTGCATTTTCTGTATTTGAAGCAATTTTTGTGCTTTGCCCTGCCAATTCTTCGCTTGCAGCGTTGGTTTGTTCTGCAATTGATGCAAGACTTTGACTGGATTGCCCTATCTGCCCCGAAGATTCTGTTATATCTTTAAGAATATTTTTGAGGTTTGATGCCATTATATTTAAGCTTTTTGATATCTTCGAGACTTCATCATGCCCTGCTTCATCAAATCTTACAGAAAGATTTCCATTTCCGAATGTTTCCACAGTCTTTTCCATTTTCTGAATTCGCTTTTTTATATTTTTCCCTATAAAAAACAAGATCAAAAAAATTATTATTATTATTGAACCAAACAAAATAAACTGTTTAAAGAATTCTTTTTCAGTTTCAGTTCTTACATCATCTATATATATTCCTGCGCCTATAAACCAGTTCCAAGGAGAGAAAAGCTTTATGTGTGAGAGTTTAGGAATCTGCTTTTCTTTTTCAGATCTATCCCAGAGATAAAGATATTCTCCTTTACCATCTCGCTTTAGAAGTACAATCATATCTCTCATTATCTCTCTGCCAACAGAGTCTTTGAGATTTATTTTATCTTCTCCTACTTTTACTGTACCGAAAGGAATAGTGTTTTTTCCTTGCATATCATAGCCAAAAAAATAATTACCGTTATCAAACCGCATTTGAGGAACTATTGTCTGTACCTCTTTTTGTGCCTGAATTAAAGTCATTTCACCTTTCTTTACGAGATTATCATAGTATTCAAGAATACCGTAAGCACTATCTACAAGATCTGTAAGAGATTTAAGCTTATCAGAATATATAGTACTGTATGTTTCTCTATAGTTGTTAAACAGTATAATGCCGCCTAGTGCAAGAACAAGTAAAATCGCCGGAACTATAAACTTTTGAGATATAGACAACTTCATAGCCCACCTCCGTAAAAGATATTAAGGAGAAAATATATCTGTAAATATCATATCACATTTGTTAATAAAAAAGAAATCTTTTGCTAAGAAAACAAAAAAACATATACCTGAAATAAGATAATTTCAATTATACGTTTTAAATACGAAAAGGAACAATATCAACATGACAGGAAAAAATTTTATACTCCAAAACCTTATAGGTATGCTAGGAAGGCTTTGAAGCCTTTTTTTTACACAAATACTTGAACGTGTTTCAAAACCTTATAGGTATGCTAGGAAGGGATCAGGGTAGAGGTTGACGATCTCAGTGAAAAAGGTTTCAAAACCTTATAGGTATGCTAGGAAGAAAATACTTCTGAGGATCTTTTTTTTATGCCGTTTGTTTCAAAACCTTATAGGTATGCTAGGAAGTGAAGCTGGTACTATCAATGTAGAAACGTTTCACGGTTTCAAAACCTTATAGGTATGCTAGGAAGATTATATCTCATTTTTTTGCTATTGTCAAGCTTTTTTGTTTCAAAACCTTATAGGTATGCTAGGAAGCCATTGACCAAAGCTAAGTTCGGGACCTCTTAGCACGGGTTTCAAAACCTTATAGGTATGCTAGGAAGTAAGTATCCCTCCTTAAAAAAAACATTGGAAAAAAGTTTCAAAACCTTATAGGTATGCTAGGAAGAAAACAAATGTATATACAAATTCAGGAATGTATATAGTTTCAAAACCTTATAGGTATGCTAGGAAGGCCACTTTAAAAGTGTTAGAGGTTTCAAGGAATTTTGGTTTCAAAACCTTATAGGTATGCTAGGAAG
The DNA here is from genome assembly GCA_937871925.1 of uncultured Petrotoga sp. Lineage (GTDB taxonomy): Bacteria > Thermotogota > Thermotogae > Petrotogales > Petrotogaceae > UBA5851. The sequence continues at coordinate 142 of CALMRR010000249.1, read as the reverse complement.
CATTATTCAGGTGGGGAAGAACAGGAATTTATATTAGGTTTCAAAACCTTATAGGTATGCTAGGAAGTTTTTAAAATCTGATCTAAGCTTAAACTCTCTCTATGTTTCAAAACCTTATAGGTATGCTAGGAAGCTGTAAAAG
>CALMRR010000248.1 GCA_937871925.1 uncultured Petrotoga sp. | reverse complement strand
GTCATATATATCTATATGTTTGTTCTCCATAATATGTTTAAATGCAAGTGCTCTTAGCACCGGAACCGGTACCCTGCCCTCATATTTTTCATAAGCCTGTGTCATTAAAACCGCTCTTTCCATAGAGATTCTCGCCTGGACTTCAAGACTTTCTTTCCTTAGCTTTTCAACTCTTTCAGTCACTTCATCCACCTACCTCATAGTTCCGCTTTCTGAAAAACTCCTGCACCTGTGCAAAAGTTCCCAGCGGAAGTTTATTCTGGTTATCTGCTTGATAATTTCTTGCTAAAGCATCATACTTATTTTTAGCATAATCATGATAAGATAGAAGCTGGATTTTCTTTATTTCACAGTATTTTAGAATATTATCCATCTGTTCCAGCTCTTTGAGCTGTGTGTTCACTCCATTGATAAGCGGTATCCTTACAAGGATCTCACTTTCTAATGAACTAAGCTTTTTAAGATTATCTACGATAGGCTCGACAGAACAGCCTGTATATTCTATATGCTTTTGATTATCGGCAACTTTAAGATCGTATAAAAATAAATCTGTATGACGAGCAGCTTCCTTCATATACTCCCACTGGCAGTAGCCGCTTGTTTCTACAGCCGTATGAATATTTTCACGTTTAAGTCTTCTTAGTAACTCCAGCGATTGAGTATTTGCCAGAGGCTCACCACCGGAAATTGTCACACCGCCACCGCTCTGCTCATAAAAATCCATATCCTTCAGCACAACGTCGGTTATCTCATCAGCATCCATTTCTGTTCCAATAACTTCTCTGGCCTGGTTAGGACATATCATAACACATCTTCCGCACTTTATGCATTTTGAAAGATCGGTTGTTATTCTTCCCTGGTAGAAGTATATAGCTTTTTTTGGACATGCTTCTATACATTTTCCACACATTTTGCACCTAGAAGCATAAAACATAATATCCTTTTCAAAGCTCTGGCCTTCAGGATTATGACACCAAAAGCATCTGAGCGGACAGCCCTTGAAAAACACCACAGTCCTTATGCCGGGACCATCATGCAGTGAAAAACGCTGTATCTTAAAAACCATAGCTTCGACCTTCCTTCAAAAAATTCGGACTGTTTACAGATAGTATTTTTACAGTTTTATTGGTTCTGTTTTGCCAGTTGTGTGGCTTGCGGGAGATATAATGTGCACTGTCACCTGGGTAAAGATCGTATATTTCTCCTGCAAGATATAGAGTAAGAATACCTTCAAGCACAAAAACAAACTCTTCTCCTTCGTGACTGTATTTCTGAATTTTTTCGGTGTTCTTCTGCGGAAGAATCTCGACTACGCGAGGAAGAATATTTTTTGTATCCTTGTTGGCCGACAAAAGATAATGAATATACCCATTTTCATGTATCTTCAGAACCTCCCTTTCATAACTGCGTACGATCTCTCCTGCCATTATGTCCTCGTCAGAAAAGAATTCTTTTATATTTGTATCAAGAGCCTTTGCAATATTCATGAGCGAGTCTATAGCAACTGTGGACATGCCGCGTTCAAGCTGGGAAAGAAAACCGGCTGACAGTCCTGTTTTTTCACTAAGATCTTTAAGAGTCATTCTGCATTTTAAACGATACTCCTTAATTTTTTTCCCAAGAGTCAGTATATTTTTCACCTCTTTTTTAATATACTAAATTTTTATTCATCATTTTCATTATATAAAATTTTTTGTTCAAAAGAGCACTACCTTTAAACACACATTAGGACATTCAACCTTATTAAAAGACAACTAACAGACATTTTCTATATTTTGTATACTTTTTTTCATTTTTTCATTATAATAAATTTTGTTTTTTCCTTTATTCTTTTTATACTCTTTAAAAACACTATTGTTTATTTGTTTTTAATTTATGTATTGCAAAAAGATAATTTATATGTTATACTCTGAATATAACAAAAATGATTTATTTTACTTATTGACTTTTTTTCACGTATCACTTTTTCATATTTCAGAGTAATACTAATTTAAACCAGCTATTTTCTGAAAGCTTCCTCTCATTTTCAGAATCTCAGTGATGTACTTTTTTCCATACACGTAAGACCCCTTTCGTATCTGTGGTCCCACCAGGCCACAGATTTTTTTATTTTCTAGGCATTTCTTAAAATTTTCTTAATTTTCTTAATATTTCTTAAGATTTCTCTAAGTACGTAGTTCTATACTAAAGTCATTCTCAGTATGAAAGGAGCTAAATATGATACCCAGATCGGAATTAAAACACTTCATTAATTTTTCAGATTACTTGGCTATCCGAAACAGACTTAAGTTTATCGCTTCTTACGATACCAATGCCGATAAAAACGGAGAGTACACAGTCAGAAGTCTTTACTTTGAGAACTACAACAACAAGGTTCTTGCGGAAAAGGCTCTCGGAACAGATCATAGAGAGAAGTACCGGATACGCCTTTACAACAATAACCACAAACTTATAAAACTGGAAAAGAAGATTAAGAAAGACCGATTTACAATCAAATTTTCCGAGGAGATAACTAAATCTCAATGCACCGATTTAATTAACGGTAGTTATGACTTTCTTTCACACAGCAATATCCCTCTATTCAACGATTTTTTTTCAAAGATAAAGAACGATGTGCTCCGACCTAGAACAATAATAGAGTATAAAAGGCAGGCTTTTTTTTATCCGTATGGAAATGTACGAATTACTTTTGATATGGACATAAAAACTGCATTGGGATCAGTTGATATTTTAAATCCAGAACTTGTTCTTGTTTCTTCTCTTGAGCGAAACCAGATAATTCTTGAAGTAAAGTATGACAGGTTCTTACCCCAGATTATCTCCGACTGCATCCAGCTTAATGAAAGAAGGCAGATTTCAGCTTCAAAATATGCTTTAGGGAGACAGTATCTTTAATTCAATATTTTTATATAGGAGGAGTTTATATGAACAGTACGGTAAATTTTAGTGATATTTTTAAGTCTAACTTCCTTGAGAAGGTATCTTCTTTTTCTTTTGTTGATATGCTGGTTGCTCTTGCATTAGCCTTTGCAGTGGGTCTTTTCATTATGGCAGTTTATAAAAAGACCTTCAGGGGTGTACTTTACTCGCAGAGCTTCTGTGTTTCTTTAATGGCTCTTACCCTTATAACCACTCTTATCATCCTGGCCGTTACATCAAATATTATTTTATCCCTTGGAATGGTAGGCGCACTTTCTATCGTCCGGTTCAGAAGTGCCATAAAGGAACCGATTGATATTGTTTTTCTTTTCTGGTCTATCAGCGCAGGCATAGTTCTGGGCGCAGGTCTCATAATTCTTGGCGTATTCGGCTCAATACTAATAGGTTTTATACTGCTTGTATTTGTCAATAAGAAAAGCATAGATAATCCTTATATTCTCATACTTAACTGTGAAAATGACAGCACTGAAAAACAAGCCCTTGAATTCGTATCAAATAATGTAAAAAAGCATGTTGTAAAGTCAAAAACTGTTTCCAGAGAAAACGGTATAGAAACAACCGTTGAAATAAGGCTTAAAAGTTCCTCAACAGAGTTCGTAAACTCTCTTGGAAATATGAGTGGCATTAAAAATGTTGTTATGGTCAGCTACAATGGAGAGTACATGGCCTGATATCGGCAGTAAATCAAAGGCGGTGTGAAATGATGAAAGAAAAGACGATCACAGTTGTAACTGTATTATCTGTTTGTTGTGCAGTACTTCTTATTATATGGCTGGTTTTCTTTTGCGATCTTTCAGGCCTGAAAAAATCTCAAACACCTGAATATATGGTAAAAATATTTGATAAAAACCAAATCATAGACATAAATATTTTCATAGATAAGGAAAAATGGACTGAGATGCTTGAAAATGCAACCGCACAGGAGTACTATACATGCAATGTTTCTGTAAACTCCAAAAAATTCTACAACGTCGGAATAAGAACCAAAGGTAATGCCTCACTAAGCATGATCAGATCATCTTCGCAACCTCAAAGATACAGTTTCAAGCTGGATTTTGGGGAGTATGTGAAAGATCAAACTCTATTTGGATTGCAGAAGATAGCTCTGAATAATATGATAGGTGATGCTTCTTATATCAAGGAGTATATGTCATATGAGATGTTCAGCGCTCTTGGAGTGCCTGTGCCGGGATATGCTTATGCCAGCATAAGTGTAAACGGTGAACCTTGGGGATTTTACATTGCCAATGAAGATATAGACGATACTTTTGTTGAAAGATACTACGATGATCTTTCCAAAGTAAATGTTTATAAACCGGAAACAATGGAAATGAACGGGGAAGACGGACAACAGCCTGGCGGATTCGGAATAAACGGTTCCACGGGGACCAACCTTGTATATACTGATGACAATCTTTCAAGCTACAGCGGAATTTTCGATTATACACTCTTTGAAACTACCGGTGATGATGATAAGATCAAGGTTGTTGAGATGATGAAAAGTCTGAGCACTCTTTCAGATATTGAAAAGCACATTAACACCGAAGAAGTTCTTAAATACTTTGCGGTTAATACTTTTCTGGTTAATCTTGATTCTTACGCAGGCTCCATGAAGCATAACTACTATCTGCTGGAGAATAACGGCCTATTCGAAATTTTGCCTTGGGATCTGCATCTTTCATTTGGCGCTTTTCAAATGCAGCAGACATCAAGAGTCATAAATTTTCCTATAGATGCCCCTGTTACCGATAGCATGCAGAACAGCCCTCTCATTTCAAAGCTTTTAGAAGTTGATAAGTACAAAACTATGTATCATTCATATCTGCAAAAGCTTATACAGGAGTTTATTGACAGCGGTAAGTACTATGAAAGGATCAAGCAGGTAAGTTCCATGATTGACTCTTATGTAAAAAACGATTCTACGGCATTTTATACTTATGAAGAGTATCAGTCAGCTCTGGAAAATATGATAATTTATGGAAAAGACAGAACTTTGAGCATTAAAGCACAGCTCGAAGGATCACAGCCAAGCACAGAGTATGGAAATATCCAGTCATCGCTCAATCTTCCAGCTTTGGGAACCATGGGCGGCGGAAAAAACGTCGGAGATAGAATGATGAACACAAATCAGCATTCACAAGGTTTTTTTGATACAGCAGATGCATCCGGAACGCAACTGCGACAATTTCAGGTACCTGGAGAGCAAAACGGTGCTCAGAGTATGCCAAATCAACTCGGACAGTCTCCTGCAGATATGCAAAGTATGGAGCCGCCTGATAATCAGGGACAAGAAAATATGCAGCCCGGGAACATGCCTGAACCACCGGAGGGATTTTCTTCACGTCAGCCTCCAGAGTTCAGCGGAAAAAGAGGCTTTGGTCCAAGGCCAAATCAAGACCAGCCCGGGAACTTTCAATTTCAAAACTCCACTCAAGCATCATCAACAACAGCCATATCATCCGAAACGGCTTTAAATTCAACTCCTATACTTCCTAATGGTCAGAATATGCACAAAACTGAAATCAACAGAAACAGTCCTTTTAGGCAAGCAGATCATACCTTAGAATATGCAGCACTCGGAGTATCTTTTGCAGCAATCTTTATAGGACTTATAGCTGTTTTCAGGTTTAAAAAGCGCAAGTATTCAAGTTAACCATTATCGTCTTTACGGTTCATCCACACAAAGCTCCTGTTTAAATAAAAGGTACAGTCCGATAAGGCTGTACCTTTTATTTATAAGGCAGTCTTTCTTTATTATCTTAATATGAATTAATACTTGTTGAAAGATCATAACTTATAATTATTTCAAAATAATAAAAGAAGGTGCTGCTTTGAAAAGCATTAAGTTCAAAATAGCTTTAATCTCAATAATCATTTCTTCTCTGGCTTATTTTTTGATACTCGCCATAACCTATTCAACCGTTACCCAAAGCATAGTCAGCCAAAACCAAGAGTTTACACGTAAAATACTGAGTCTGAAATCGCAGCAGCTTGAAAACTATCTCGATGGAATAATTTCACATTACTCAGGATATATAAAAAACAGCTGGCTTATAAAAGATTCTCTTGTTCTTAGTTACTGGGATATGATCAAGTCAGAACTTACTACTAAAATTCTTGAAAAAGAAGAAGATTTTTACGATATTATTTTGATATCTGAATCCGGTAAAGCTTTTAGCTCTTTGGAAGGTGAAAAAGAGGATTTTTCAAATGAAGGCTTACAAATTTTCAAAGCATGTCCTAAAGATACGTATATCAGAGTTGAAACAAAAGGTTCAGATACATTTCTGAATGCTTACTTCAGAGTATATGACGAAACCTTAAAAGTAATAGGTTTTAGCATATTAAAGATAAAACCTGACTTTATTAAATTATTAGTGGGAGATATAAACATTGCCGGGATTGTAAGCTCATCTCTTATTACAGATAATGGCAGTTTCTTCAGTACAACTGCAGACATTACTCAAGATAGAATCTTAGTATCGGCAGATATAGCTTCGGAAAATGGCTGGAAGATAGGAGCATATATAGATAAAAAGATTTTAAACGCTGAACTTGACAGAATAATACGGCTACTTTCAATAACGGTAGTCTTGATAACAGTTATTTCAACTTTTATGTACATTTTAACCGGAGCCTTTTTACTTAATCCTTTGAAAGATCTTGAAAAAGGTCTTGAAATAATAAAACAGGGAAATTTGAAAAAAGATCTGCGAGTAAGAACCAAAGATGAGATATACCGAATAAGCTGTAAAATAAATGAGGTTACCGAAAAATTCCGTGACGTAATGGCCGCCATTCTTGACACTACTAACGAACTGAGTTCTTCTTCAAATGATTTTAAAATAATTTCTCATACCTTAAACGACTCTTCGGACAGACTTCATGCTGATATGACCCAAACCCACAGCAAAACTGACCGTTTCAAACTTGCCCTGTTAGATTTTGAAAAGTATATGCAGCATCTTGAATCAGATATGAACGAAAACCATTTGTACTCTGAAAAAATAGAAGTTTTTGCGGGCGATATAAAAAAAGAGTCTTATTATGGGCTATCAAAAATCAATCAATGTCTTGATTTTTCAGAAAAAACTATTCAAAGGATTGAACTTTCTGATAGATATGTAGGAGTACTCGCAAAACACTCTGAATCAATAGAAGAGATAGTACATGCAATAGAAAAAATAACCTCACAGACAAATATGCTCGCCGTTAATGCTTCAATACAAGCGGCCAAAGCCGGTGAAAACGGAAAGAGCTTCGGCGTGGTTGCCTCAGAGATACGAAAACTTGCATCCGAAAGTAAAACTGCAACAGAAAAAATATATATAGTCTTAAAACAAATAAAGGATGATGGAGATAAAGCCAAAAATCTTTCTGCAGAATGTCTTGGAGATATACGAACAAATAATTCAAATATCATGGGAATTTCCTCAGAGTTTTCTTCAATCATTGAAAAAATAGTTGAACTGTCAGTGATGCTTGATAAAATGAAGAAAATAACTCAGGATAATTTTTCTGAAACCTCCAATATTATTGTTAACCTGAAAAACTTATCTAAAGCTCTTGTCGTTATTCAGTCAGAGATAACAGAGGTAGCAGAAACATGCTCCAATCAAAAAGCAATCTCTAAAAAGATAAAAGATCATTCAGAGGTTATGTCTGTTCTATCAAAAAAACTCAGTCTGATACTTAATCAGTTCAAAACCTGAAAGTACTTACATATAATTTAAATGCACCCCTTTTTCATTGAAAGCTGAAGTGGGGTGCATTCCATTTTATCCGTATATTTTTTTTATCTTTTCCATAAGTTCTGTAAAAGCTTGAGCCCTGTGACTGCATTTATTCTTAAACTCAGCCGGGAGCTGCCCGAAAGATTTCGTTTCACCCTGAGGAATGAAAATGGGATCGTACCCGAATCCTCCGTTTCCCATAATTTGAATGCCTATATTTCCGTAAATACGGGCTTCATACGAAACCAACGTAAGCGTAACAGGATCATAAAAAGTTGCAGCACAAGCAAAGTATGCCTGTCGGTCACTTATACCGTCCATCTTGGTCAAGATACTCTGCATCTTTTCTTCAAAAGATCTGTCTGACATATATCTGGCAGAGTATATCCCAGGAAAACCATCTAGTGCTTTTATACAAAGCCCTGAATCGTCGGCCATTACTTTTTGGTTTAACATGTTTCCTACAGTAACAGCTTTTATGACGGAGTTTTCTATAAAAGTTTTTCCTGTTTCCTCAACATCAGGACTGTCCTGCATAGAATACACCTGAGCATATTCTTTAATAATCTCAGATACTTCTGCAACCTTGTGCTTGCTTGTCGTGGCAAGCATTACTTTAATTTTCTCCAAAATCATTCTACCGCCTTTCGTAGCTCCTGAATTGCGGTCTGTGGATCATCTGCATGAAACACCGCTGCTCCAAGGACAAAGGATGTTGCTCCTGCATCGTAGAGTTTTTGGATATTCCCGGAGTTGACTCCTCCGTCTACCATTATTTCAACATTACAGTCCAATATCCCACAAAGTCCTGCTAACCGTGCTACTTTCTGAACAGAAGTTTCTATGAACTTCTGTCCCGTAAAGCCTGGATTCACACTCATTATAAGCACTGTATCCAGATAAGGAAGTATCTCCTGAAGAACCGCGACCGGAGTTGAAGGATTCAAAGAAACACCGGCTTTACAGCCTTTTTCTTTTATCATACTTACTGCTCTATGAAGATGAACTGTCGATTCGTAGTGAACTGTAACTGCATCAGATAGCTCACAGAATCTATCGATATATCTTTCTGGACTTTCTATCATAAGATGAGTATCAAAAAACATATCTGTGTTTTCTCTGACTGACTTTATTAAAGGAAATCCAAAGGATATATTCGGAACAAAAAATCCATCCATCACGTCCAAATGAAGTCCGTCGGATATTTTTTCTATTTTTCTGATATCACCGGACAGATCAAAAAAATTTGCCGCCAGCAAAGAAGGAAAGAACTTTACCATTTTTTTTCACCACTTTCTTTTATTTCTCTGTATATGCTCAAATAGTTATTATACCTTTCAGAGGATATTTCTTTTTCTTGAACGGCTTGCTTAACTGCACAACCGGGCTCATTTATATGAACACAGTCGTTAAATGCACAGTACGGTTCATATATTCCAAACTCCGGGAAAAAATCCTTAAGTGTCGCACATTCAAAGTTTCTGAGTTCAAGATTTGCAAAACCGGGTGTATCTGCAAGGAATCCGCCAAATGAAAAGGCTATGAGCTCGGAAAAGGTTGTAGTGTGTCTGCCCCGTTTAAGTCTGTCTGATATTTCATTTACCTTCAAATTCAAAGTACTGTCAAGTTTATTTATCAGACTTGATTTTCCGACTCCAGACATCCCGGCTGTAGTAGTTATCTTGCCGCAAAGAGTATTCCTTACTTCTTCAATCCCTATATCTTGCTTAACAGATACCGTTATGACTTTAAGTATTTTTGAGTATGCAGCCACAAACCTATCAAGCAGTTCTTTCTCCTGTGCTGTTTGTAGAAGGTCTATTTTGTTTACCACAATTACACACTCAAGCCGTTGTTTCTGAACCTGAATAAGAAACTTATCAACTATAATGCTGTCTACAGAAGGATTTTTTATTGTAGTTACAAGCACCACCTGATCGACATTGGCTATTTTGGGTCTGTAAAGTTCATTCTTCCTCGGAAGGATATTCTCAACCTTTGCATATTCGGCATTTTTCTCAGATGAGTACTCTATATAATCTCCTACAACCGGCCTTATATGCTGCTGTTTAAACTTACCCGGCAAGACACACTCTAAACGTTTATTCGTCTGAATATCCACCGCTGAAACCATGTTGGAATGGAACCTTATGACAACCGCTTTTTCCCAGGACACTCGTCACCCCTCATAAACACCGATTATAAGTTTTATAGCATTTTTATTCAATTCTTCTCCAACAGCCGGAGACATTTCAAGAACAATACCGTGCTTGGTGCTGTCACTGGTTCTTATCTTCTGCACAGTATAGGCTATCTTGTACTGGACAAGAAACTGATCTGCGACTTCAAGCGGAACCCCTATAAGATCGGGCACTTTTTGTATATCAATACTTCTTAGCTGTATAAGAACATGATGACCAGCTTTTACTTTTACTCCGGCTTTAGGATCTGTATAAAGAACGATATCTCCCGTTCCGTCTACAACCGGTATAAGCCCTTTTTCTTTAAGAGCCTGGATTCCAACATTCTTCGTCTCACCTATAAGATAAGGAACCTCAACTTTTTTTGCCGAGCTGGTATAAACCATCATTATAAGTATCGAAAGAATTCCTGCGGCAAAAAGCCCAAAAATAACCATCAGAATATGGATGAGCCATTTAAAAATTTCTTTTTTCATCACGCACCTCTGTACGTTCTATGTTGCGTTTTCTAAGCTGACCACAAGCCGCATCAATATCGGTTCCTCTCTCTGCTCTTAAACTGACTTCAAATCCTTTATTTCTAAGCTCCTCTGCAAACTTTATCATAAATGGTCTCGAAGGCCTTTCATATCCTTTAGGATTAGGATTGACCGGTATGAGGTTTATCATTACCTTCAACCCCTCAAGAAGCGTTGCCAGTTCAAGCGCATCTTCCTTGGTTTCATTGAAATTTCTTATAAGAGTGTACTCTATGGTAACTCTGTTTTTGGTTTTTTTCTGGTAGTTTCTGCAGGCTTGCATAACCTCTTCAACAGGATACTTTGAATTTACAGGCATTATTCTATCCCTTTTCTGATTATTGGGAGCATGAAGAGAAAGAGAAAGCCTTATGTCAAGTTTTACATCCCCCAACTCTTCTATCTTATCGGCTATTCCTGATGTAGAAATAGTTATATGCCTTGCGCCTATATTTCTGAAATTTTCTTCGTTCATTATCCTTATGGATTTCATTGTATTTTCATAATTCAAAAGAGGCTCGCCCATTCCCATAAATACTATATTATTTATGTTAAGGTGTTTTGCTTTTTCCATAGCAAGGACTTGTGAAACAATCTCGCCGCTGGTAAGATGCCTTGTAAATCCTCCCTTTCCTGTCCAGTAGAAGCTGCACTTAAGAGGACAGCCAACCTGAGAAGATATACAGGCGGAAACTCTGTTGGCATAATACATGATTACCGATTCAACCTTGGCTCCATCCATAAACTGAAGAAGAAACTTTATAGTACCGTCAACTTTTGATACCTGCATATCCACAATCTCCGGAATACCTATATAAAGGCGCTCTTCCAGCTTGTCCTTAACCTGCTGGGAAAGATTTGTCATCTCCGAGAATGTAAATACATGTTTTTTGTATATCCAGTCAGCAACCTGTTTGGTTCTAAACTTTTCTATGTTGAGTTCATTTTTTAAAAAAATTTCCAGTTCCTCATATTCAAAATCCAGTATATTTTTCTTAGTCATTCTTTTCCTCCGTTTTTAACGTTTCTTTTCTGAACACTGCAATATAAAAAGGTATCAATCCTTCGTCCTGGAATATGTACGCACCATATCCG
>CALMRR010000247.1 GCA_937871925.1 uncultured Petrotoga sp. | reverse complement strand
TTTAGTATATCCGCTTTTTTAAACAACTCTTCCACCTCCGGTATTTTTGCGCTATATAAATTATACATTATTTCATATTGAAATTATTACTTGCAACGTATGCTAAATGCTTTTTGATCAAAACGCAATTACTCTCTGTGCAACATTTTCTATGAAGTATCTGTCATGCTCTATAAACAGTATCGTCGGTTCAAACTTAAGTATAGTCTGTTCAAGAAGCTCCCGGCTGTCAATATCAAGATAGTTCAGCGGCTCATCCCATAAAAGCAGAGATGATGGTTCGATAAGTGTGCGGCAAAGATCTATTTTTTTCCTTTCACCTTCGCTAAACTCCTGAAGAGGTTTTAAAAAGATATCGCCGCTTACGCCAAGTATTCCCATAACGTTTCTAAAAACGGTTTCATCCACACCGGTTCTGATAATATTATCCTTAAGATACCCCTGCTGCCACCTGGGCACCTGATAAGACCGCATTATCCGTATATATTTGGGAAAAAATATTTCTCCGGAATAATTATCTATCTCTCCGGTGATACAGTTAAACAAAGAAGTTTTTCCGCATCCGTTTCTGCCGGTTATGGCTATTCTTTCACCTTTTTTTACGCTGAGACTGAAATTTTTCAGTATTTCTTTTTCTCCTAGCTTTAGTGACAGATCGTAAATATCCAGTACGGCCGAAGGAGATTTTTCTTCTTTAAGGAGCTTTAGTTCATATAATTTTTCTGTGTCGGTCAGTAGTTCTTTCTTTTGCTCTATGTTTCTGCTTATTCTTTTCTCGAAGTTTACAGCCTGTTTTGCAAGCTTGGCTGATTTGGCACCTACAAAGCCCCTGTCTATCATCGCTCTGTCGGGCTGACTGCCTTTGTACTTTTCCTTTTCTTTGGAGCCTGACAGTTGCCTGTAAAGTGATGATGCCCCCTGTAAAGATCTTATCTCACGGGTAAGCTTTTCATTCTGCTTTTCTTCCATCTTCAGCCTGTTGGTGAAGTTATACTCCCAATCGGAGTAGTTTCCCTGCATAACCTCAACCTGAGATTTATTTATGGTGATTATGTGATCAACGCACAAATCAAGGAAGTACCTGTCGTGAGATATCATCAGAAAACCGCTTTTGCTTTTCAGATACTCGCCAAGAATCTCTCTGCCTTTCATGTCCAGATGATTGGTCGGCTCGTCTATAAGAGCATATGAGCCCTTTTTTAGAAAAACTGAAATCAACAGGCTTCTTGTCTTTTCACCGCCGCTCAAGGTGCAAAAGGGCCGGTTGAGAATATCTGATCCTATTCCAATACTCTGCGCCTCTTTTAAAATTTCCGAATCAATCTCGTATCCTCCTGCAGCCTGATAGCTGTTCAGAACTTCCATGTACCGGAGTATTGACTTTTCATCGTTTTTTGAAAGCAGCTCCTCCATCTCTTTTTCCATAAGCTCATATGGGGCAACGGCATTCTTTATAACGCTAAAGGTGTCGGCATCAGGGTTAAAGTTCTGATAAGGAAAGTAAACACAATCAATATTGTTGATAATTCTACCCTTTTGAACATCTGATTTTTTCTGTATTATGTTTAGCAAAGTCGTCTTTCCCCGTCCATTTCTCCCGATAAGACCGGTCTTCCACATAGTGTCTATTCTGAGGTTTAGATCCTGAAAGATCATTTTATACGGTGTTTCATAAAAAAAAGTTATATTATCAATTATTATTTCTGCCATATCTTCCTCCATAAAAATAAAAAAACCGCAGGCAGCAAACCCGCGGTTTCCATTGTAATCATCTATAGATAATCCTTAAGACAAACAGTTCCACAAACCGGTAAGCTATCCTTGTTGATACGTATTATTAATTTTTCTGATAACGGTTTGGGAAATTTTCATTTTAACACTCCTAACATTTTTAGTATGTTGAATCTATTATAAAAAAGATATGGAACTTTTTTAATACACAACTATTGATTTTATGTTACTTTTTTGCTTTTTTGGGCTGTACTTCCTTTTTTTTCATTAAAACAGATATGTTGGCATTGGCATCTATATATCCTTCTATCTGAGAGGATTTGCATGACAGTATAGTGGTAACTCCCGGCCCGTGACCCATCTTCACGCAGTCTGAATGAACCACCACTCCGATTGATACGGCTCCCTTAAGGTATCCTCTTCCGAATGTATTATCACAATCCTGTAGAAGAACCAAATCACCGAACCGGAGTTTATCCAGTCCAAGTCTTTCCACCTCTTTCCTGTCGGCGGTCATTATATCATAATCACCGCTGTACGCAGACGAAGACCCGATACCTGATCCCATAAGATATGCAGGAATTTTTGCCGTAACAGGTACATATATCTTGGACTCCTTTTCTTTTATTTCTATCTTATCAAAAAGTACCGGATCTATGTTCATCACAGCTATATCCGGATAGTCCAGAAGCTTGAGACCCTGTCCGTATGCTTTTATAAGTATTTGGTCATTGACAGCCATTTTTTCCAGATCGTCACGGTCAAAATCAACAAGTACATGTTCTATTCCGCCATGAGTACCTGTTACATAACCAACAGCACCTTTGGCGTCACCGCTTACAACTCTTGCATAGTTTCCGATGCAGGCAAGCATCATAAGGGCATCGGATTCATTTTTATCTTCATTTCTTATGGACACTCCAGGCTCGATATGATCGCCGCTTAGACCAAAAGCACAGTCTCCAACCTTCACATTATATGAT
>CALMRR010000246.1 GCA_937871925.1 uncultured Petrotoga sp. | reverse complement strand
GCATTTGGTCTTGATAAAACTTCCGGAGACAAAAAGATAGTTGTGTATGACCTTGGCGGCGGTACCTTTGATGTCTCGGTTCTTGAAATAGGAGACGGAATAGTAGAAGTAAAAGCTACTTCCGGAAATAATCATCTTGGTGGAGATGACTTCGACCAAAGGATAATAGATTGGCTTATAAATGAGTTTAAAAATGAAACCAAAATAGACCTACGCAACGACAAACAGGCTTTCCAGAGACTCAAAGATGCTGCCGAAACTGCAAAAATTGAACTTTCAACCAAGTTTGAAGCAGAAATAAACCTTCCTTTTATAACGGTTGTAAATGGCACACCTATGCATCTGGAAAAGAAACTGACCAGAAGCAAGTTTGAAGAGCTAATAAGAGACTTAGTAGAATCCACAAGGGGACCTGTTGAGAATGCTATAAAGGATTCAGGCTTTTCTTTTAATGAAATTGACGAAATCCTTTTGGTTGGAGGTTCAACGAGGGTACCTATGGTTCAGAAACTTATAAAGGATTATTTTGGAAAAGAACCAAACAAAAGCGTTAATCCTGATGAAGCAGTTGCTGTCGGCGCAGCCATCCAGTCTGCAATTATGACCGGAAAGACTGATAAAGATATTGTATTGGTTGATGTTACTCCTCTTTCGCTGGGTATTGAGGTAAAAGGTGGTCTAATGCAGGTTATAATTCCAAGAAACAGTAAGATTCCGATTAAGAAGAGCAATATTTTTACGACAGCCGCTGATTTTCAGACTGAAGTTGAAGTAGGAGTCTTCCAAGGAGAACGTTCTATTGCAAAGGATAATTTCCTGCTTGGTAGCTTTAAACTTACAGGTATTGCTCCAGCACCAAGAGGTGTTCCACAGATTGAAGTGACTTTTGATATTGATTCTAATGGAATGGTGAATGTTTCCGCAAAAGATTTAGGTACTCAGAAACTTCAATCTATGGTAGTTACAGGAAGACAGAAACTCGATCCCGATCAGATTCAAAAGATGATAAACGATTCAAAAGTATATGAAGAACAGGATAAACGAAGAAGAGAAGAAGTTGAACTCAAAAACCAGGGTGATGAACTTGCTTATCAGATAGATAAGGTTTTAAGCGAAAATGGAGATAAAATTCCTTCTGACTTAAAAAATAGTCTTGAATCAAAAGTTAAAGAACTAAGAGAGGCTCTTTCTCAGGATAACATCGGAAAAATTAAGATTTTAATTGACGATATAAAAAATGAGTCTATGAAGATTGGCCAGCATTTATATCAAAATCAACAGGGTCAGCAGTCAAATCCTGGCGATCAAACCTCTTCAAGCTCAGATTATACAGCAGGAAACTCCAATAACGAAAATAACTAGTAATAATTAGCAAAAGGGCGGACATCCGCCCTTTTTTTTTAATAAAAAAGTATGGTAGAATATAATTAAGTTTTACATACGGTTTTTTTGTTAAAGTATACTTGTTTTTTGAATTTTATAATCAATCTGTATTATTTGTGGTATAATATATAAAGAAATATTCTATTACTAAAAATAAGATATTTTTAATACATATGGGAGGGATAAATGTGAAACTAAAGATTATAACTTTTTTTGTTATTTTAGTTGCCTTAGTTTCTTTTGCAGTTCCGCAAATGGATTGGGGCAGAGTATATCAAATGCCCGGAATTCAAGAAATCTTTTATGTGAAAGCTACAGACGATGGATTTTATGCAATAGGATCTTCTAATGAGACAGGCAATAATGAGAATGCCATAGCATTGAAATTTGATAGATTTGGAAATCTTGTAT
This sequence comes from uncultured Petrotoga sp., assembly GCA_937871925.1. Classification (GTDB taxonomy): domain Bacteria; phylum Thermotogota; class Thermotogae; order Petrotogales; family Petrotogaceae; genus UBA5851. The sequence goes on along the minus strand of CALMRR010000246.1, from coordinate 2,240 downwards.
CTAAGAGTGAGTTTGGAGGAGCATATTCAGATTGGGCTTTATGGGCTTTTCAAGATTCAAGGAAAGATATGGTATTAGTTGGTGCAACTAACTCTTTTTCTGATGACTTTGATTACTATCTAGCAAAAGTAAGTCCTGTTTACTGGGAGACATACATTCCCAAATTAGGAAACGATAAAGCTAGCGCAGGAGTAGACGTAGAAGATGGTTATATTATTGTTGGATATGCCCAGGATCCTTATGATAAAAACAATTCTAATTACAAAGGTTACATGGTGAAAGTAGACAAGGATGCTGGAAATGTAATATGGTACAGATGGCTTTCGGGAGCAGATACTTTTAAAGATGTAAAGCCTTTAGGTATAGAAAAAGTAGCTGACGGATTTGTCATTTCTGGAGTTGTGTTTGATTATGATACTGGTATATCAAGTCTTTATGTAGTAAAAACTGACTTCGAAGCAAATGAAATATGGTCAAAGGTTTTCACAGGTCAGAGTTATGGCAGGGCTTTTGAAGTAAAAGAATTTAACGATGAGTATTATGTTGTCGGTTATACTGGAGATCTTAATGGTGCAGGTTTTTCTGATATTTACGTAGTTAAGTTTTCCTGGAAAGGTGATCTTTTGTGGGAAAAGACATTTGGTCAGAAAGGTTCTGATCATGGTTATTCAATAAAGATAAGTAAAAATGGAAATATGTACATAGGTGGTTACGTTACTAATACCAAAACCAATAATGTTGATGCGGTTCTTTTAGTATACGATAAAGATGGCAATGAGATCTATAGCAAAGCTATAGGTGGTAAAGGAAGAGATGTTGTTTATTCCTTGGACATAACAGAGAACGGAGATATTTATATGGTTGGTTATTCTGATTCAAAAGATTTCGGAGCAGACTTAAGTGATGTTCTTATCATCAAGTTTTCTGATGTGCTAATGCACAAATAATGTTAAATTTTTTATTATGACAAGGGGGTTATCCCCTTGTTTTTCTTTGTATAAAATTGATATTTGGAGGGTTGAACAAAAACATGACTAAAAAAAACGTATTTTTGATGCTTATCTTTGTATTCGCGTTATATCTATTTGCGGGATATCCTCAAAAATCCATTAATCTTATTGTTCCATGGCCTGTTGGTGGAATAACCGACAGAGTTGCAAGAGCTTTGGCTCCTATATTTGAAAAGTATATAGGTGTACCAGTCGTTGTGATGAATATCCCAGGTGCATCAGGAGCTATAGGAACAGAGCAGCTTTATGCCAAACCTTCTGATGGCTATAATATTTTATTTTCAGCAGAGACTCTCGGTATGTTCAGAGTCTTAGGATATAGTAAACTTGGTTTTGATGATTTTGACCCTATATCTATGGTTATTGAAGATGAAAAGGTTATCGTTGTTCCCAAAACTTCAAAATACATGACCATAGATGATCTGGTTAAAGATATAAAAAATAAGCCGGGGAAAGTTCGTATGTCTTACTCAGGCCCCGGTGCAAGCGGACATATACAGGGTCTTCTTCTTAAAAAATCTGGTCTTGATGTTTCAATGACTCCTTTTGGAGGAGGAAGTCCGGCAATGCTTGCAGCTATTTCCGGACAGGTTGAATTTACTGTAGGAAATGTTGCAAATGTTCTTGAATATATTAAATCAGGTGATTTAAAAGCTTTGGCTATTTTTAGTAAAGAAAAAGTTGCTGCAATGCCAGAAGTCCCACCTATTACTCAGATCGTACCGGAACTTTTACCTTATCTGCCACTTACATTTCCAAACTGTATTCTTATTAAAAAAGGAACTCCTGCTGAAGTTAAAGCAACTATCCAAAAAGCCCTTGTTTCAGCTTTTAATGATGCAAAATGGATTGAATTCACTGATCTAAGCTACTATAATAGAATGGATCATTTAAAAAACCAAGATGTAACCGAATACTGGCAAAGATGGACTTCTATTGTTGCTTGGCTTTTATACGATGCCGGGGCTGCTCCAAATAGTCCTGATCAATACGGTATTAAGCGTTTTGAAAAATGAATTTTGAACTGATGCTTTCTATGTTTTTTTTGATCATTTCATCATTTCTTATATTTTTTTCAGCTGAACTTCTAAAGTATGGTCCGGCAGGTCTTTCTCCGGGACTTTTTCCGATGATTGTATCAACTCTTCTTCTGATTTTGTCTTTATTTTGGTTTTTCTCTTTGCTTAAAAAGAAAGGAGATCCAGTAAATAATAACTTTTTAAAAGGATT
>CALMRR010000245.1 GCA_937871925.1 uncultured Petrotoga sp. | reverse complement strand
TTGATATAAACAAAAAAATCCCCGCTCTCCCCAGAACAGAATAATAAATAAAATATAATGCACATAAATAAATTATATAATGTTTATTTTCTGCTGAAACAAAAAAAAGATATTTGTAACAAAAAAGTAATAATATTATAAGTATCAGCTATAACTTAATTTTAGAGGATGTGTTTACTTTTTAAAAAAATGATGCTAAAATGAATAAAAGAACAAAAAAGGGGGGATACTTCTGAACGTCAGTATAAGAGGGATAGTTGAAGGTTTTTACGGAAAGCCTTGGAGTATGAAACAAAGGAAAGATATTATTTCTTTTGCCTCAAAGTATGGATACAATCTTTATATCTATGCGCCCAAAGCCGATCCTAAGCATAGATTCGCTTGGAAAGAGCCTTACGATAAAGAATTTATTGAACAGTTCAGAGAGCTTGTAAGTCTTGGAAAAAAAGAAGGACTTGATGTATGTATGGCCCTAAGTCCGGGAAATTCTATTGCTTACAGTTCTGCAGAAGATCTAGAGATGGTGGTAGGTAAGTTTATACCTTTTATAGATATGGGAATGAAAACAGTTGCGGTTTTCCTTGATGACATTGCGCAGGAGCTTTTTCATGATAAGGACAAACAGAAATATTCGGGTCTTGCCGATGCTCAGCAGGACTTTCTCAACAGACTTCATAAAAAGCTAAGAGATCTGGAAAAAGATATTAAGCTTATCTTCTGTCCGACTCAGTATTTTGGAGAGACAAGCACGGAGTATCATAGAGTACTCGGAGAAAAATTAAATAAAGAGATAAGTATTATGTGGACAGGAAACAAGGTATGCTCTGCAAGCCTTACCGCTGAAAATGCCCAGATGATATCACAGGCATTTCAAAGACCCGTCCTTTACTGGGACAACTATCCTGTAAATGATGCAAGGATGGTTATGGAGCTTCATCTTGGACCGTATGAAAACAGAGAAATTGGAATAAAAAAATACTGTGAAGGCATAGTTCTCAACCCTATGAATCAGCCTTATGCCAG
>CALMRR010000244.1 GCA_937871925.1 uncultured Petrotoga sp. | reverse complement strand
AAGAACTAGAGTCAGTAAAGCGATGATTCCAAACAGTCTAAGCATTTTTTTCATCATCATCACCCCTTCAGAAACTTATTCCAATACCACCGGTAATACTGTATATACCGCTGGTATGGAATTCTTTATCAACAGCAGTAAGAACCTCTCCGAAAATAACAAGCGGGCCGCCGAGCTCTAAACCTGCTTTGGCATGGAAAAGATCTTTTGAAAAGAATCCGAACTTCATTTCGGATATATCGAATATTATTATTGGAGCTGCGCCTGCGTAAATCTTAATGCCCGGTAGAGGAAGAACTGCCATGTAGAAAGGATTGAACTGTAGATACTTGATATTTGCAATCTCATTACCGGCATCTTTTACCGAGGAAAGCGGAAAATAGAATTCATAGGACACTCCAAGAATCTCTTTCAGATTGGCTACTCTGAGTCCTACGTAAGGTCGGCCTTCTCCGCCAAGCTCCATGCCACCCATAGCAGATATCTCAAATCCAAAGCTTAATACGGTTGCTATTGTAAGTACAAGTATCAGCAACTTTTTTTTCATATACCCACCTCCTTATGCTTTATGAGACTATGGTAACATGTTATTAAGTATTTTTCAACTCCATTCAGACAACACGAGCAAAAAAAGGAGTAAACTGCAAGAGTATACAAAGCAAAATCTTGACAAAAACAAATATCTCTTATCAGTCATCTGTAAAAGAAGATGATAATTTTATAATCGTAATGTTATTATAATATAGTATCCGGAGTATATTAACTAGTTCAAAAATGTTTTTAAATTTTAAGTTTCTCGAGTTATAATTAGATTTTCTTTTTGAGAGATCCGGATTTTACCTAAAGCCCTATAAGATATTAGTAACTTTTTATTCATATTTCTTCAAATGTAGTCATGCAAAATGAATAAAAAGAAGTGTAAAATGTAGTAACTTATATTTATAAAATTGATATTGACAGTCTAAGAGGTGACAAGATGATAAAAGCAGCAGGGTTAAAAAAAATTTACAGAAGTATGGGAACACAGGTTGCCGCACTTAAGGGGGTTGATTTGAATATTGAAAAAGGTGAAATAGTAGCTATTCTTGGCCCTTCAGGATGCGGAAAATCCACCCTGCTGAACTGTCTTTCGGGTATTGACAGAAGCTCTGAAGGATATATTGAGATCGACGGAACCGATATAACTAAGATGAACGATAACCAGCTTACCTGTTTCAGAGCAAGGAATATGGGGTTTATCTTTCAGTCCTACAATCTTATTCCTGTTCTCAACGCAGTTGAGAATGCAGAGCTTCCTCTTTTGGTACTTGAAACACCTGAAAACCAAGCTCGAAAAAGAGCCTTGGAGCTACTTGAAATAGTTGGTTTGAAAGACATGGCAAAAAAGATTCCCGACACAATGAGCGGCGGAGAAAGGCAAAGAGTCGCCATCGCAAGAGCTCTGATCACAAATCCTGCTGTTGTATGGGCAGATGAACCGACAGGAGCACTGGATACCAAGACAGGTGTTGAAATAATGAACCTAATCACAGAGCTTAATAAGAAAAACAATCAGACTTTTGTGATTGTAACTCATGATCAGAGGATAATAAAGTATGCTGATAGGGTAATACATATGGACAGCGGACTTATTGTCTCTTCTGAAAAGGTGGAGCATAAGGTATGATCAGGTACATACTAATCATCCCCTTTATAGTTATCGTTTTTGCACTTTTTTCAATGCTCAGAAATAAAGTGCTTGCCAAAATGTCTTTTAAAAATATCTTCAGAAAAAAGAAGCAGGCCTTCCTGATGATCATGGGCTCTATGATCGGAACAGCCTTCATAGTCGGAGCGATGGGACTGAACGACTCTTTCAACAGTTATGTATACAACTATGTAGACAGTAACCTGGGTGAAATAGACGAAGTGATAAGCTCTGGGGAAGGATTTTCTCTTGAAGAGGCTGACTCTTTTATCTCTTCTCTCTCAGAACAATCACTCACAGACGGTCACATACTTTCATGCATGAGCAACTATGCGGTTGGTAAAAAAGGGAGCATCCGCACACTTAACATAGCAAAGGTAACCCAGGCAACTATTATAGGATTTGACTATGAAGCTGCCCAGAGGTTTGGAACAGATAAACCAAAAGTTCCTCAAAAACTTTATGATATTTCAGGAATGCAGGCTTTAATAACTCAAGATCTGGCAGAAAAATTGGATGTGAAAAAAGGTGACAGCATAGAGCTTTTGGATTCATCAAATCCACTTTACATACTTCTTCCACCGACTTTTACAGTTGTAGATGTTCTTTCGGAAAAAGGTCTTTTTAACTATCGGGAGGAAGGCGGTTTTATTTCTGGCGCCATATTTGTGAGTCTTCCGACAGCCAGGAGATTTGCCAAACTAGACGATGGTTACTTTTCTCATATAATCATTTCCAACACCGGCGACAGTCTTAAGGGTGAAAGACTTTCCGATAGAATAAGACAGGTGGCTGAAAAGTTTTCTACTTCCTTGCCTGGAAAAAATACTACCCAGCGCTACCTGAAAAGCGAGCAGCTACGGGCTGTAACAGGAAACGGCATATCATTGGTATTTATAATACTGAGCTCTTTTGCCATAATAGCCGGAGCAGTTCTCATAACCAATATGTACGATATGCTTATACAGGAAAGGAAAAGCGAACTTGGAATAATGCGGGCCATTGGTTTTACAAGAAGCTGGATACGAAAGGTAATGTTCTATGAAGGCTTCTTTTATTCGTTATTTTCTCTTCCGGTAGGTATTGTTTTTGGAACCTTGGTTTCCCTGTTCACCTTTTCAAAAGTGAACGTTCTTGGAGAACAGTTTTCAACTTTTGAATTTACATCCGGTTCCATTCCGGTAATGAGCTCTTACAGCATCTCTTTACAATCAATGATAACAGGCGGTATTCTAGGCATGATGATACCTTTGCTTATAATAGTGCTGGGGTCATCAAAAATTGGAAGATTAAATATTTCAGATTCTATCAGAAATATAAGCGACTTTCGTGAAAAACAGAAAAAACTGGAATTCTTCCTTTGGTTTCTGATGATAATAAGCATACCTTTCATTTTTTTCAAAAATCCATCCATAAGATATGCAGCCGTTTCAATATTTATTTTTATGCTTCCTTACACGGTTCTTAAAAAAATCTCAAAATACTCTCTTAATCTTTCAGTACTGGCGGTTATAGCCTTTACTCTTGCCTTCAGGAGCGAGGGTATCATTTTGGCAGGTCTTAAGGCGCTTATAGTCCTTATTGCAGTTATTCTATTGTTTGTTTATAACCTTAAGCCTCTGGAAAGAATTATCACTTTCTTAATAAAGCTGATAACCCGAAAATCTACCAGAGCTACCCCTATAATGAGAATTGCTTTTTCATATCCGTCCTTTAACAAAAAAAGAACTTCTCTTACCACCGTACTTTACGGCATGGTCATTTTTGTAATAGTCATAATCACCATAATACCTTATTCTCAGACTCAAAGGCTTGCGAAAAGCCGTAATGAGCTTTTGGGAGGAAATGACGGTTTTGTCATAAGTCTTCCTTTTCTTCCTTCACGTAACCGCCCTGATGTTTCAAAAATCTCGGAAACGCAGGGAATATCAAATGTATCGCAGTTCGGATTCGTAATGACACAAGATAGTGAAGGTGAAAGCTATCCTCTTATTTTACTCTCAGATGATCTCATCGACAGTTCTCATATAGATTCAAAGTTCAGCAGCATCAGCAGCGAGTTCAAAGCACTTTCTGAACGTGAAGTGTGGAATCTTTTAAAGACCCACAGCGATTATACTATTGTAAAGAGTCTGCCAGGTTCAAAATTAAAGGTTGATCAGAATATTTCCTTAAAGGTAAACGAATTTGATTTTAATTCTGCCTCCCAGCTTAAGCCTTCAGATACGGTACAAACAATCAATCTGAGAGTAATAGCCATCGTTTCGCAAGCCAATAACTCACCTATAGTCGGTC
>CALMRR010000243.1 GCA_937871925.1 uncultured Petrotoga sp. | reverse complement strand
TCCTTACAAAGGACTGGGCAATATAATCTACTTCCCATTTAACTGAGTTTTCAAGATACAGCATGTCTTTATCAGTAAGTGCTGCAAGTTTTATATCAACTCCGGGAATATTTACTCCTCTTCGATGAGTAATACTCCCTCCAACCAGTATCTTAGTCTTTATATCAGTTTCATCACAAGATAATACTTCAAGTTTTATCTTACCGTCATTTAATAAGATTATATCTTTTTTATTTAGATCTCTTACAAGTTCTTTATAACTAACACTTACAGATTTTTCATCTCCCAAAATATCTCTTGAAGTAAGTATAAACTCATTATTTTCAATAAGGTCAATTGTATCTCTCATAAACTTTCCAGTTCTTATTTTGGGACCCTCAAGATCAATCAGTATAGCTACAGGAAGTCCCAACTCTTTACGTATCTTCTTTAGCTTTTCGACTCTGGAGAAATGTTCTTCAACAGTACCATGTGATGTATTTAGTCTGGCCACATTCATGCCGTTCAGCAAAAGTTTTTTTATATTCTCCTCACTGTCGGTTGCCGGCCCTAATGTACATACTATTCTGGTCTTTCTTGAGTCCATTACTTTTCCCCCTTTTAGGAAAGTATTTTTGCAAGCTTTATGACTTCCACATCTATAGTCCTTTTTTCGGAAAGAACTTTATCGATAGGCACACGTACCATATTTCTCCCGCTCAGTCCTATCATAACGCCAAATTCATTATCCATGATGCTTTTCACTGCCTCGTATCCCATTCTGGAAGCAAGTATTCTGTCGTAAGCAGTAGGACTTCCGCCACGTTGAACATGACCAAGTATGGTTATTCTTGTTTCGTACCCTATCCTGTTTTCCATATGCCTGGCAACAGTATAAGCACTGGCAGCTCCTTCTGCAACTATTATGAGGCAATTAAGTTTTCCCCTTTTCCTTTCTTCCCATATCCTTTCGGAGATAGATTTGAAATCAACAGGAATCTCAGGAATTATAGCAGCTTCTGCACCTGTAGCAAGACTAGACATAAGAGCAATATAACCGGAACCTCTTCCCATTACTTCTACAATAAATGCTCTTTCATGTGATGTAGCGGTATCCTTTATCTTCTGTACAACTTCAACAACCGTATTAAGACAAGTATCCACACCAATACACATATCAGTATTGGAAATATCGTTATCTATTGAACCGGGAATACCTACAACCGGAATGCCGTTTTCCTCAGAAAAAAGCTTTCCACCGGTAAGGCTTCCTTCCCCTCCGATTATTACTAAAGCCTCTACTCCAGCTTCTTTAATATTATCTGCAGCCTGTTTTCTTACTTCAGGAAGCTTAAATTCAGGAACCCTAGCTGTTCGCAGAATTGTTCCTCCACGTTCCATAATTCCGCCAACTGAAGCATAATCAAGTGGCTTATAATCTTTATCAAGAATACCCGCGTAACCTCTCATAAATCCATATACTTCTATTCCATTTGTAACAGCTGTTCTTACTACCGATCTGAGAGCAGCATTCATTCCGGGCGCATCTCCTCCGCTGGTGATTATTCCTATTCTCTTTATGGGCATACTCGGGCCTCCTAAATATAAAATATATGAATAATTTTCTAAGTGATATTATATCATCATTTTGATAACTTTTGGCATTACAAAAATTAAGTCTTATTTTTTATGATAGCTTTATGTTTTATTTGATATGTAAATATATTTGCGCTTAAATGTAAAATTTTAAATTGATATTTAAAACTGAGCTCCTTTATGCTATAATAAGTAAAAAGGAGGTATAGTAAATTGAAAACCCTTGACCGCGGCTCTATTCTTGAAATACTTAAAGACCATAATATAAAAATTACTCCAAACAGACTTGTTGTAGCAGAAGTAATTCTTAACTCCATATTTCATCCTTCAATAGACGAAATTCATACCAAGCTTATCAGAGATGGAAGAAATATTTCTTTTACTTCAGTTTACAACATAATAAAAACCTTTGAACATGCCGGACTTTTAAAGGAAATACAAACTCATGACAGATGTCGTTATGATCCGAATATCAAACCACATATCCATTTTATATGCAAGACCTGTTCCAGAGTTTATGACATAGATTCACTCAGCTATAATATAAAGCTTCCTGAAAATATCTTGGGAATGAAAGTGGAAAGCTATGAACTAACTTACTATGGATACTGCTCAGAATGCCTTCTTGACAAATTGGATAAAGATGAATAAAACCCGCATATATGCGGGTTTTATTATTTTATACTATATCGGACTTTAAGATCTTTTGTAGCCTTGGTTTCATCTAAACGTCTTACAGGAGTATTAAAGGGAGCATCATGCAGTTTCTGTGGATCAGTTTTGGCAACTTTAAGTATATCTTCGAATACTTTTATAGTATTATCAAGGGTTTCTTTGTTCTCTGTCTCTGTAGGCTCAATCATCATCGCTTCCTCAACAATTAGCGGGAAGTATACCGTTGGTGGATGAATACCGTTATCCAAAAGCATTTTTACAAAATCCAGAGTCTTTACACCATACTCTTTCAGGGCAGATCCATTGATTACAAATTCATGCTTACATATATTTTCATGAGATATTTTAAATGATTTTGAAAGCTTTACCCTCATATAGTTAGCATTGAGTACTGCGAGCTCACTTGCTCTTCGTAATCCGTCTTTTCCCATCATAAGTATGTATGTGTAGGCTCTGACCATAACACTGAAGTTGCCGTAAAAGCTTCTTACCTTACCTATGCTTAATGGCATATCGTTATTGAAATAGTATCTTCCGTCAATATCCATTTCAACTACCGGTTTAGGCAAGTACGGACTCAAATGCTTCTTTACACCTACCGGTCCTGAACCAGGTCCTCCCATTCCGTGAGGGGTAGAAAATGTCTTATGAAGATTCAGATGCACAACATCAAAACCCATATCTCCCGGGCGTACCTTTCCCATAATAGCGTTGAGATTAGCACCGTCATAATACAAAAGCGCATTTTTCTCATGAGCAATCTTCTGTATTTCACATATATTTTTTTCAAATATTCCTAATGTATTCGGATTGGTAAGCATTATAGCAGCAACCTCATCCGTCATATTCATTTTTAAGTCTTGAATATCCACTAATCCATGTTCATCAGATTTTACCTGCACAATATCAAAACCTGCCATCTTCGCAGAAGCTGGGTTCGTTCCGTGTGCCGAATCCGGTACAATTACCTTGGTCTTGTTTGTGAAACCCTTATCCAGCAAATATTTTCGAATTATAAGCATTCCTGTGAGTTCCCCGTGGGCACCTGCTGCGGGCTGAAGAGTAATGGCATCCATTCCTGTTATTTCGCACAAGCTCTGCTGAAGATTATACATAAGTTCAAGAGCACCTTGAACACTATCTTCTTCCTCATAAGGATGGATTTTAGAAAATCCTGCATAAGAAGCGGTTTCATCATTTATGAAAGGATTGTACTTCATTGTACAAGAACCTAAAGGATAAAAGCCACTGTCAACAGAATGATTAAGCTTTT
>CALMRR010000242.1 GCA_937871925.1 uncultured Petrotoga sp. | reverse complement strand
ATAGGGGATCTTTCAGGAGGGGAACTTACGCGGCTTGCTCTTTCAAAGCTTATCCTTGGAAAGCCAAATGTCCTTATACTTGATGAACCAACCAATCATCTTGACATTCTTACAGTACAGACTTTGGAAGAAACACTCAAGGAGTTTTCAGGAGCAATAATTCTGGTCTCGCACGATGAAAGACTGCTCAGGAACATCTCAGATAAGTTTGTTTTTATAAAAGACGGAAGATCAGAGAGTTCTGATAATCTTGACTCCTTTCTTCAGGATATAAAAGAAGATACCTTTAAGCTTGATAAAAACAAGAATAAGGATACCCAGTCCTGGGAGGATTCAAGAAAGCTTAAGAATAAAAGAAAGAGTCTGGAAGCAAAGGTTCAGTTGTTGGGTGAAAAACTTGAAGATCTGTTGTATAAACTGGATAAAGTAGAAAAGGATATGGTTACGAACGGAAATAACTATCAGAAAGTCATTGAACTTATGAAAATAAAGTCTGAACTGGAACAGGAACTTGTATCTACTGAGGAACAGGAAAAGATTACAGCCGAAGAATTGAAAAAAGTAGTTTCTGCGGAGGTATAAGATGCTCAGATTATTTTCTGATCAGTCTGAAAGGTATCTGTCACCGGTACAGCCAAAAAGCAATGAAAAAGTAAGTATAAGGCTCAGGGTTCCGAAAAGTCTAGGTCAGACACAAGGAAATGTTTACTTTTTACCCCAAAAGAATCCTAGCTATTATAAGCATGCCCAGATGGAGCTTATAATGGAAAACAAGCATTTTAAGTTCTTTGAGACTACTTTTGTCATGCCAGAAAGGATAATCAGGTATCATTTTGAAGTCAGGATACTTAATAGTGAAAAATCTATCTTGTATGATGCTATGGGAGTCGTCAAAAACAGAGCCATAGAAGACTTTATACTTATTCCAGATGTGCGGTGCCCGGAGTGGGCCAAAGGTGCCGTTTATTATCAGATCTTTGTGGACAGATTTTATAATGGCGATAAGACCAACGATGTCGCT
>CALMRR010000241.1 GCA_937871925.1 uncultured Petrotoga sp. | reverse complement strand
ATCTTCCATTACTTTGTTATGAACATGACGTTCAAAACTATTTTAGAAGTACTGTTCTTCACGGCAGTAACGGTATTTTTCCTTTTTCTTTCTGTATCGATATTTAAAAAACGTGAGTTCAATGCATGACTTCTCCCATAAAAACAAGTCGCTGAAAAAAACGGGCTGCCAAAAAAGGCAGCTCCGTTTTATTATCTATTCCTCACTCATCATACGTAAAAACACTTCTAATATCTCCGGGTCAAACTGCTTACCAGAATTTTCTTTCATTTCTTTTATAGCCTGGGAGGTTGAAAGACCTTTTCTGTAAGATCTATCGGTTCTCATTGCATCCCATGAGTCGGCGATGGCTATTATCCTTGAGATAAGAGGTATTTCCTCTTCTTTAAGACCATTGGGATAGCCGTTTCCATCCCATCTTTCATGATGATGCTTTATATACAGGGCAACATCTTTTAGCTGATCTGACTTATTAAGAACCTCATATCCATAAACAGGATGCTTCTTTATCGCTTCATACTCCTGAATCGTTAGTCTTCCTGGCTTATTTACAATATCTGGACTAACCAGTATCTTACCTATATCGTGAAGTAACCCGCTCCAATAAAGATCTTTCATCTGTTTCTGAGTAAGACCAAGCCTGGCACCAATCTTGAGCGAGCAATTCGCCACAGAGTCTGAATGACCTTTGGTGTAGTTGTCGTATATTTCAAGGATACTTACCATAGATATTATTATCTGCCTTTGGAACTCATTCTGCATACTAGAGAATCTCTGCATAGTCAGGAAAGCCGATGCAAAGCTGGCAAGGGTCTCTAAAACCTTTGATGCATCACGTGAAAACTTTATATTTTTATGTCTGCTTATTTCAAGGCATAATCCGCCAGCATCGTTGCTGCCTACCGCGAGTTTTATCACCATTGCCTGACCGCATGGTTTTTTTACTCTCAGATAAGTCTGCAAGGTATTTTGAGATACTGTTTTTTCATTTATGAACTCTTTGTTTTCCAGAAGCAGTATCTTTTGAAAGTCAGGAATATTCTCTTTCTTAAGTGAAAGGTCATTCAGATCATCGACATTGTGTCCTAAAGCATCTATAAAAACCCAGTCACCGTCTTCTATAAGATAAACGTATCCATAATCTGCCTGGGGAACAAGCTCTTTACTGAGAGATAAAACTTTCTTCAGAAACTCCCTGTCGCTTACGATAACAGCATTGCTAAGATCAATACCTAGATTTATTATCTTTTCCAACTTCTCGTTTGTACTTTGCGTTTCAGAGTAAGAGCTCTCTAACTCCTCATTTATTGCTCTGAGCTCTTGAATATTGGCAGACAGTTCGTTCGCCATTTCATTGTAAGTCTGAACAAGCATATTTATTTCCTTAACCTGACTGCTTTCGATTCCTGGCTGTACAACATATACTTTGGTTTTTGCAAACTCCTGCATATTCGACGAAAGAATCGAAAACGGCTTTATGGCTTTGTTAACAGTTTTGTTCATGGCAAAAGTTATAATGATGCTGACAGCGATGACTGCACCGAAAAAGAAGAGTGTAAGAAGAATTCTGAGGTTGTCCAGAAAAGAAAAGTCCAACTCTATTTTTATAAAGTACTTTTCTTCCTGGCCATTATCGGTCATTATATGGCATACAGAGTAGTAACTGCGTATTCCGCCGGCCATAGAAATTTCCTGTGGGAAAGATGTATCCAAAACTTCTTTGAAAACGAACTTTTCGTTATCTTTAAGGCCTTTCCATGAATAAAGCGGTAAAAGATTGGGATCGTAGATGCTTATTTCTTTTATATAAAAAGAACTTTCTTTGACTCTTGTTATATCGTCAAGAATACTTTTTTTGTCAGAGTTGCGGATAGTTCTATAGATATTGGCCACAGACTGGTCATAAACTTTTTTGTAAACAGTTCTTTCAAAAAAAATACTAAGAAACAGCCATAAAATAACGGCTGCAGACAAGGTTATGATCAGAAAAAGCCAAAACATCCTTTTACTGATCATTTTTTTAACGACTGTTCTTTACTCATGGTACCCCCGATAAAGATTTCATAAAGTAATGTAACCAAGTTAAAACAGCGGCGTTCAGATAAATTATATCACTTGTGCGCTTAATTTAAAAGTTAATAACTAAATCTGTTACATTCAACTTTACAACTTTTCTTTGTATCTTTTTAAATTGTATTGTTGCATTATATGAAAATGTGTATGACTTTTATTTGACAAAACCTATGTAATTATGCTATAATGGTTTATCCTATGTACTA
>CALMRR010000240.1 GCA_937871925.1 uncultured Petrotoga sp. | reverse complement strand
GAACTTATTCCTGAGTTTCAGGGAAGATTTCCGGTAAGAGTTGAACTTCAGCCGCTTACAGAAGAGGACTTTGTCAGAATACTTGTAGAACCAGAGAATGCTCTCACCAAACAGTATACATCGCTTCTTTGGACAGACGATGTTGATATAAAGTTTGAAGAATCTGGAATAAAATGTCTTGCAAATATAGCTTTTACGTTGAATGAAAAGATTGAAAATATTGGGGCACGAAGACTTTATACTGTAATTGAAAAAGTTCTTGAAGAAGTTTCTTTTCTTGCCCCTTCGGGAGCAGCATGGTCAGTTTCTATTGATGAAAATTATGTCAAGAATAGACTTGACAAGGTGGTAGAGGATAAGAATTTACGTGAGTACATACTCTGACGGAGGAAAGTATGGAATTTTATGAGGAGTTGAATGAGGTAATAATAATAGAAGATTCTGATTCTGTCATAAATCTTTATATTCGGCTGTTATCAAACTTTATGAACCGCAAGGTCATGCCTAGGGTTATAAAGACTTTTCAGGAAGTAAATACGATACTTTCAGAAAGTTCTAAACTACTTAGAGAGAGAGTTTCTCTCATAATTGCCGAAGCAGAAATTGAAGATAGAGAGGTTTTGGATCAGCTTTCCATGATAAAGAAAACTCTTCCCAAGACCAAGGTTTATATCATAAGCAATAAGGTTAATATTGAAAGACTTAAAAAAGCATTAAAATCAGATCTAAGCGATTGGATTGAAAAGCCGATTACTCCAGATGAGTTTTATGAAATTGTTAATATGTCATTATTCCGTGGACAGACGTATGATTCCAAAGCTCGAGAACTTGATAATGAAATAAAAGAGTTTGATCCCGACAATGATCTTAAGTACTATACTTTGGAAAATATGATCAGTAAACTTATACTTGAGAACCCTTCAAGATTTGAAGGTCATTATCTTTTAGGAAAGCTTTATGAAAGAAGAGGTATAAAGACTCTGGCTCAAAAACATTATGATGCAGCACAGGCATTGAAAGATTAATTTGAGGTGTGTGATGAAAGAAGCTGTAAAATATATCATTATTATAGGTTGTGGGAGGTTAGGATCAGAACTTGCACTTGAACTTTCATTAAAGCACAGTGTAGTTGTTATAGATAAAAATGAAGAGTCGTTTGAAAGACTAGCAAACCGTAATTTTACAGGTTTTACAATGCTTGTCGATATAAACGATATGGATGTGCTGAAGAAAATGAAGCTTGAAAAAGCTGATATGGTTTATGTTGTAACACCTGA
>CALMRR010000239.1 GCA_937871925.1 uncultured Petrotoga sp. | reverse complement strand
CAGTTATATCTCTAAGTACAATAAGTCTGCCAAGAAATATGTTTTTAAAGTCATTTATGGGAGTAATTCGTATGTCGTAAAATTTTTCACCGATTGGCATCTCATCGCTAAGGGCTACGTTTATCCCTATAGACTCAAGAAAGAGGGGGAAATCGTAAAATACACTTCCCATTTTTTTGCCTATGCAGCTGTCGTTTAATCCGAAGATTTTTTTGGTTATTATATTCATGTCTATAACGGTGTTCTCCCTATCCAAAACAAGAACTCCGTCGGAAAGGTTTTCAATGAGAATATTTTTTGCGATAGGCTGTATCCCAAACAGCTTGAGTTTAAAAAGAGCTATGAAAATAAGTATTCCGGAAAGTGAAAAGATAAACGTGCTGTAGTTAAAAGAGGTATCAAGCAGTTTAAAGGTGTACAGCACAGAGGTTATAAGCGGGAATACCTGTGCCAGGAGCAGAAGCAGTATCTGAAGCTTAAAGAACTTTTCGCGTTTTATCAGCTCGTAAAGAAGGATGCCTACAGAGAGTATGACAAAGAAAAAAACGTATCCTATACCGATATAGTAAACCGGTCCTGCGGCTCCTGCCAGAAAGGTATATCCATTGTTCTCTATTATAGAAAGGTTTTTCATAAAAAGGCTGTCGTGGGGATTTATAACTCCGGTCAGAAAGATGATCAGAGAAATGCTTATGAAAATATAAAAATAAAACCATTCAAGTTTTTCCTTAAGCCAGAGGTTTGAAAGATCCTTGGTCATCCAGAAAAGGTTTACTGGAAAGAGGTATATGAAAAGGAACTGAAAGTTATACCAGATAAGCTTGGTTTTAAAATCAGTACCGGCAAGCTCCAGAATAAAACCAAATGTCCAAAGGGTAAGACAAAGCATGCTGAGCCCGAATTGAAGGGCAGCCGGTTTTTTTCTGTTTTTGATACCCCATACTCCCAAAAAAAGAGAAATAAAGAAGCTAAAATAGAGAACAAATAGGTTCGGGCTGAAATGAAATCTCATAGCACTCCCTGTTATATATTTTTTAAGTTATATATTTAATTATACCACCGCACAAGTAAAAGAAGAAAAACAAATTACTTTATGTGTTTTGCAGCTTTTCTTTTTTTGTATGAACATAATAAAAAAAAGATTATATTATATCTATTTTACTTGTTATTCCATTTTCTGTTTCTTGTTTATAAATAATCAATTTGGATTGTATTCTTTCCTTCATCTCTTCTACATGACTTATGAGTCCGACGCATAAATGCTTTTGCTGTATTTTTTCAAGAGAAGACATAACGGTATCAATTAGACTGTTGTCCAAAGATCCAAAGCCTTCATCGATAAAGAAAAATCTGATGCTTTTTTTCCCTTTAAGCTGTATATGTGCGGAAAGGGCAAGAGCAAGGCACAAGGAGGCAAGAAAGATCTCTCCGCCGGATAAGGTATCCACCCTTCGTCTGTATCCTCCGTTGAAATCATCACGTACTATGAATGCCGACTCATCTGTTTCAAGCGAGTACCTGTTGTTGGTTATAGCTCTGAGCTGAGAGGAAGCCGCTGAAAGAATATTTTCCATCATAAGAGTAGAAACGTACTTTACAAACTCATTTCCTCTTAACTTTTTGCTGAGCAGTTCAGCCGTGTCTGCTTCTTTTTTCACCAGGACGTACTCTTTTTCCATATCTGTTTTTTCAGTAAGCTTTTCTGTCATTTCCTTTATTTTTGAATCGATCGTTCCGAGCTCTCCGCTTAAAGCTTCAAACTCTTTTTTTACTGATGAGAGTTCTTCACTCTTCTTTTGCAGGTCTTCGTACGATAGATTCCTATTTGCGATTTTTTCTGAGAGGATTTTTACGGTTTTTTCTGATATGGCAAGCTCTTTTTCATGCGTTGAAATTTTTTCTTTCATCTGTTGAATATCATTTTGGGATCTGTAGAAGTTTTTAATATCCTGAAGATCTGAAAACTCCCTTTCTTTCATCAGTGCAGTAAGCAGGGTCTCTTTTTCCGAAAGCATTTCGGAGTAGGTTTCAAGGGTTTTTACGATTGAGTGAAGTTCTGTGTTGGTATTTTCATATTGTTTTCTAAGCTGTGAAATGCTTTTTTCAAGCTCGTTATAGCGATCTTCTATCTGCTTTCTTTGTATGTCAAGGCCAGCCAAAACAGAGTAAGGGTCTTTGTCCCACTCTGGACGGGCTTTAAGTTCACTGTAAAGCGAGTTAAGCTGTATAGATTTTTCATCTATTTTTGCTGATAGCTCGCTTATTTTAGAATTAACGACAGATAAGTTTTCCAAAACGGAGCTTTCTTTGAGTTCTTCTTCCTTAAGCATTCTGGAGTTGTTTGACATCTGTTCTTCAAGCTCAGCAAATTTCTGATCTTTTTCTTTTATACTTTTTATAAAATGCTCTGCTGAATAAGATGAGTTTCTTTCGAGAATAATTATGATTTCGTGTTTAATATCCTCTTTTTGTTTATTGATCTGGAGTATTTCTCCGGCAAGTCGATCTTTTATGGCTAAAAGCGATGCTTTGTCTGCGTTAAGGGCAGAAATCTGTTCTTTTATCTTAAGCTGTTCATTTGAAAGCTCTAAAATGCTTTTTTCAGTGACATTGCAGTTGTACTCAATTTCAGCAATCCTAAGATCAGTGGGCGATGAATGATCCTTATGAGATGAATGAAAGATGCCGTTACATATGGGACAAGTATCTCCATCTTTAAGATCCTTCATGATAAAAGCAAGATAGTTTTTCTTTTTTATATCTTCCACTTCGTTTTTAAGCGTAATAAGTTTTTGCTGTTTTTGCTGGAGCTGTTCTTCACAGATTTTTTCTTTCTGTTTGAGCATATCTAAAGACTTTTCGATACTTTCAAGTCGTATTTCAGCATCTTTAATCTCTCGAGACAGTTTTTCTCCGTTCATAGCCAAAGACGAAACCTTAAGTGTAAGGTGATTTATCGTATCGTTATCCTGTCTTTGCTGGGGTGAAACCGAAAAAATTTTTCTTCCTGTCTGTATTTTTTCCTGAAGGTCATTCAAATTTTTTTTGTT
>CALMRR010000238.1 GCA_937871925.1 uncultured Petrotoga sp. | reverse complement strand
GTTGTCATAAAGGTAGGAAACAGGTTCTTCAAAAACGTAAGTCCTCAGAATATTAAAAGTCTTTTTGAAAATGAGATCATGCCGTACATAAAGAATGATGAGCCTTCAGAAAGGGTAAAGGATGATGATTCATATGTCTAAAAATGTCTGGGAAGTCCTTTGGGATTATGATCCGAACGGTCTGGTCGCACTGGATGAAAACATGCAGATAAAACTGGTAAATCCTGCTTTTGTTAAACTTTTTCATCTTAACGATGTAGACGTTATAGGACGCCATATACTTGAGTTTTTCGAAGATGCAGATGACTTTTATGCCATACTCCAGGGAAAAAGCGAATCCATAAGAAAGGTGCATGAGTACAGAAATTTCGGAATGATACTTTCTGAAGTAACTTTCAGGATAGAAAACGAAGGTCTTCTTGTAAAAATTTTCCATGATGTCACTGAACAGGAAAGAAAAGAAAAAGAGATGAAAAATCTTAAAATAGAGATAATAGAAAAGGTACAGAATATTGTTGACAAACAGATGAAGGTAGGCCAGGAAATAGCTTCCATTCTTGGAGAGACTACGGCTGAAACTAAAGCTACTCTGGTAAAACTGCTTGAAATTCTCAAAAAGGAAGGGGAGTAAGATCACCTAAAATAGGCTGGTGGTGAAATATGGCATCTGCGGTAGTTTATAGAAAAAGTTTAAATAAATTTGGTGAGGAAGTCTGCGGTGACAATTATCAGGTTTCGAAGACCAATGATTCAAAGATCGTGGTTCTGAGCGATGGCTTGGGAAGCGGTATAAAAGCCAGTATTCTATCTATTCTTACTACAGAGATAATAAGTACCATGATGAGAATGGGTGTTGATATAGACGAAGTTGTGAATACCATAGCCAAGACTCTGCCCGTATGTAAGGTCAGAGGTATTGCTTACTCAACCTTTACCATAATCCAGATATACAACAACGGAAACATAAGGATAGTCAATTACGATAACCCATCTCCTGTTATAATCAAAAAAGGAGATATATACTATCCTGACTATAAAGAAAGTATGGTCGACGGGAAAAAAATATTTGTGACAAATATCACTCTTGATCCAAATGACTTTATATTTGCACTTTCAGACGGTATCGTTCACGCTGGCCTGGGTAATCTAATGGATTTTGGATGGGGACTGGACAATATAGCGCCTTATCTTAAAAGAATATACCGCCGTACCAATGACCTTAAGTACATAGTCGACAATCTTGTAGAGCTCACAGACAGCTACTACGGTTTCAGAGCCGGAGATGACGCAACGATGGTCGGCATAAAAATAACCGAGAATCCCAGATGTATGATTCTTACAGGACCGCCGCTAGATCCCAAGACAGATTATTTTTATGTACAGAAACTACTTGATTATGACGGAAAAAAAGTTGTCTGCGGAGGAACTACCAGCAATATCGTATCCAGAATTTCAAAAAAAGAACTGGAAATAGATATAAAGGATATAAAGAAAAACGATCTTCCGCCTTACGGTAAGATGAGCGGAATAGATCTTGTAACAGAAGGCGTGCTGACCCTTCAGGCCTTAAACAAAATATTGTTGTGCTGCAAAAAGAATATGTATGAACTTGATTTTGACGGAAACGATAACGCTGCCGAAAAACTGTTTCTTATTCTCAGGGATTGTGACGAAATAGACTTTCTGGTAGGACGTAAGGTAAATGCGTTTTATCATAACCCTGCCCTACCTTTTGATATGTCTATAAGATCCAATCTGATAAGAGATATTTCGAAGAATCTTGAACGGTTAGGCAAAGAGATAAAAGTTGAATACTGCTGACAAGAGTAGTATACGAGAACTTATAATTAATTGAACACTCTTCTTAAATTGTCCATTATACTGCATAATGGACAATTTTTTATTCTTGCAACTATTACAAATGTGTTTTGATTAATCAATTATATATAATTTCAAAAGTAAATGTTGTAATAAAAAAGAAATACATATACTGTAGAATATTTTTATATGACAGTATATGGTTTTATTTTTATTTTTTATATTTATTAGGAGAATATACGATGAAATATATTATGCAGTTAGTGATTTTTTTTCTTATGGGCGGTTTCACGAGAATGGCAGAAGGTACAGCTTTCAGGTTTGCAGCAGAGCTTATAGTTTTTTTGATTTTTCTGATACTTTACATACGCACGAAAAAAAGCAAAGATATCCTTGAGTATTTAACCCCGGATTCTTTTTTCAAAACAATTAAAAAACCGGTGTATGCTGTATTTTTTTCAATAGCTGCTGTCTGCGCAGTTCTTTTAGTTGTAATTCATCCTGAAAAGCCTGTATTGAACGATATTCTGACCGTAGTTTTAAGAATAGTCAGTTTTAACCTGACATTCAGACTCTTAATCGGGCATTATCTTCAAGAAATATTTAAAAAAGAATTTTTCAGTTTGCTTATCACTTCACTTTTGGGTGTATCCACTCCTTCAGCATACTTTAACAGTTCCATGAGTTTTTTCTTTATTATAACTGTCGTACTTACATTTGTGATAGCTGTAATATCGTATAAGATCATGAAATCTTCAAAATCTGTTTATATCTCTATTATTTTTGATGCTCTATGTCTTTTTATTCTTGACCACATACTCAGTATGGCTACAAACATTAATTGCGATATATGATGGAGTTAAAAACAAAGATGAGATACATACTACAGTTAATTTTATTTCTGTATCTTTATCATTTTTACGGAGAGATTTTTTTTCTTAATAAGATATTGGAGTTAATTTTTATTGCAGCCTTTGTTATTTTATTCATAAAAACGCAGAACAGCTTTGA
>CALMRR010000237.1 GCA_937871925.1 uncultured Petrotoga sp. | reverse complement strand
TAAAAAATACCTGCAGATAAGCTTTTCTTCATGCTAGATCACCCTCTCTATATAGTATTTTAGGAGATT
This sequence comes from uncultured Petrotoga sp., assembly GCA_937871925.1. Taxonomy (GTDB): domain Bacteria; phylum Thermotogota; class Thermotogae; order Petrotogales; family Petrotogaceae; genus UBA5851. The sequence goes on along the minus strand of CALMRR010000237.1, from coordinate 1,627 downwards.
AAGCGAAACTTTTTTTCTGTACATTGCATTAGAACGCTGATCATCTATAGGTTTTAAATATTTTTCATAAAGCTTTGATATAGAATAGCTGCTGTCATTAAGCTCTTGCCTGCTGCGATTGGAAAAAAGTTTTTCTATTTCGGCAGAACGCACTACAACCGGTGCAACAGCTCCAATAGCTATTCTTATATCAGATACTGTGTTTCCGCTGTACTTTGCCGCTCCTGCAAAGGAAAGCTTGGAAAGAGCATTAGCTTTCCTTGTTCCTACTTTTTTATAAAAGTATGAATAATCTCTAAGACTGTCTTCAAAACATAATTCTGTAAGAAGTTCATCTTCTTTCAGAACGGTTTTTCCCGGTCCAGTTATAAAATCATGGATCTTTATGGTTCTTCTGCCATGCAAGCTCTGAACTACCACATCGGCATTAAGAAGGTGCATAAGAAGTATCAGATCTCCGGCAGGTGAAGCATTGCAGATATTACCGCCTATCGTTCCCATATTCCTTATGGCAGGGCACGACATACAGGACACAACGTCCCTGAAAACTTTCCAAAGCAAAGGATTTCCAAGGATATCAGTCTGTGTTGCACAGGCACCGACATGTATTATGCCGTCTTTAACAGAAATTTCACGTAGTTCTTCGACTTTCTGAAGTACAAGAAGATCGGACTCGTTGCTTAACAAAACCTGTTTTTTAAGCATAAAGTCTGTTCCGCCTGAAAGTACTGTGCATTTATACTCTGATCTTAGTGAAAGAGCCTGAGAAAGGGTAACAGGAAAAAATACTCTCAATTCTATTACCTCCGGACCATATTTTTATAATATTCAAAAGCAAGCGCCATGCCCCTAAAGATACTGTTATAACCCGTGCATCTACACAGATTGCCGGAAAGATATTCCATGATAGTATCCTTGGAGGGCTGAACATTCTTTTTGAACATGTCATAACATACGATTACTATTCCTGGTGTGCAAAAGCCACACTGTACACTCCCTGCATCCGAAAAGCCTTTTTTTATTGCTTGATACTCAGAAGTATCAAGTATTCCCCGGAGTGTAAGAATTTTTTTATCTTGGGCCATAACAACAGGGTATATGCAAGAGTGCACTACATTTGTTTCTACCAGTACAGCACAGGCTCCGCATTCTCCCTCGCCGCAGCCCTGCTTTACATCAGTCTGGTTAAAATCCCTTCTCAGAACATCCGCCAGACTTCTTAAAGGATCTGTATCGACAGTACAAAATGTATGATTAAGGAAAAAATCAATCTTCATTTTCAATGACCTCCATGAGATATTCCGCTGTCAATGGGAGTTTATACACCGGTTTTTTTATGGCATCAAGAACAGCCCCGGCGACTGCCGGACCAACTCCCAAAAATGGGATTTCTCCGGCACCTTTTGCGCCGAAAGGCCCATTTTCATAAGGGTTGATAATATAATCCAAAGAGATGTCAACACTGTCTTTGGAAGAAGGAATAATATAGTCCGTCAGGTTTTTTTGAAGAATCCTTCCCTCTTTCATACTCATAACTTCGCAAGAGCTATAACCGACACCCTGAAGAATGCCACCTTCTATCTGGCCGTGAAGAGTGTTTGTATCTATCGGTATGCCTATATCCATT
>CALMRR010000236.1 GCA_937871925.1 uncultured Petrotoga sp. | reverse complement strand
AATATATATACAGTCACATTTTCCGCTGAACAAAGAAGTTTTCCAGCCATTGCACTCGTCCATAAGATAAACACTTTTTACATTTGAATCCAACAAATCATATGCACTATAAGTATCCTTTTCAGAAAGTCCGGAAAGGTCTGTAAAATTCAGAGATGTCTCTCTGAGGATTTTACGCATTTCATCGATATGTTCATGAATTTTTATACCAGGAGCATAAGTAATGCCTACTATATTTTTTTCAGAAGTCTTAATACTGTTCAGAACCTTAAGCTCTTCTATTTTTCTTCTTTTCTTACTTATAATGAAATCTACCCTTGCAACAGTTTTTGAAAACATCACAAGATCATGTACTTTTTTATCATTAAAATCCACAGTAAGACTCACTGCCATGGCAGCAAAAACTGCCAACACAAACCCTAAAAGAACTGTACTTTTCTTGCTGGGATATATCTCCCTTTCCGGAACAAAAACATCATCCATTACCGTAAAGCTGGTAGCATAAGAAGCAGATTTTATTTTTTCACTTTCCAGAACTTTAAGTGCAGACTTGTATTTAAGCTCGTTTTCAGCCTGTTTTTTTGAAAGATCAAAAAGCTGTTCGTACGTTTTGGATTGCTGGTTTATACTCAGTTCGAGCTTCTTCATTATAGAAGCATAGACTTCTTTCAGTACTGACTGATTTTCCTTTTCTATTTTAAGACTTATGTACTCTTTATAAGTATTGTAATCCATGCCTAGAAGAAGTTTTTCGTTGCTTTTAAAATAATTGTTTATAAGCTCCTGAAGAAACTCCTCCTGGGTTTCTATCTCTGATTCAAGAAGAGGTATCTGGGTAGCATTGGGAGAGTTTTTCCGAAGAGTTTCAAGTTTTATCTTGTTCTCGATTATACTTCTTTTAGTAGAAGCAATAGTGGAATCGTTCATAAGCAGAAGCTCTTTGGTCTCTCTGTCCGCTTTTATGAAGTTATCCTCAATACTCTTAAGACTTATATCTATCTGTGTTTTCCTTTCGTCCAAAGTCAGAATTTTCGAATAAAGCTGTCCATAGTATTCAAAAAGGCTGTTGTTGGCAAAACTAGACGGATCAGAGGATATCTTGTTATCCATCCTGAATTTTATTATCTGCTTGCTTATATCTTCATATTCACTGCTGTACTGCGAATAAAGGGCATATATTTTTTCAATATTGTCCTGTGATTTTTTCTGATATCCTATAAGATCTTTTTTTAAATACTCTTCATACAATGTTTTTACAACACTATACGCAAAATTTCTGTCCGAAGATTTGTACGATATTCTCAAAAACGAGGTATTTTCAACGATATCATCAGGTCTGTGGTAGGTTATGACTATATCTTTTTTCATAGAATCTATCATATCTCTTTTGTTGACTTTTTTTCCTATAAGTCTCATATAAAGACTTGGACTGTTGTTCGTGCTGTTTACAAGATCATACTTATCCACAAGTATTCCGAGTATATCATCACTTTTCATTTTTTGTATTTCATTGGATATACCGTTTTCTCCGCTCTTTCCACCAGAACCAAAAAGTGATGCAAGACTGCTTGAAACATCTAACCTGCTATCTTCGGCATTGTTGTACTGTAAAATCATGAAAGCTTCATATTTTTTAGGAGCCATAAAAAGGAA
>CALMRR010000235.1 GCA_937871925.1 uncultured Petrotoga sp. | reverse complement strand
TTGTTAATAGCATAACGGTTCCAAAGGATGAGCTTTCACAGATAATACTTTCACAAGGGTATTACGGTAGTGTAAGAATGGAACCAGGAGTCGGAACAGAGTTATTCTCTCTTGGATTTTTAAGTACACGGTTTGAAATAGGGCCTTGGGTTGAAGCAAATTATTACTACAGCACCCTAAAAAACACGAGTGAAAAGATTATTGGACTTGGAGGGCTCAATACAAAAGTATATGCAGATATAAACCTTTCAGATAACTTGAGTGTAGGAGCATGGGCAGGTTGCTATCTTCTTAGTGCGACTTATTCATATGACTGTATTACAAAAGAATCAATCTTCTATCTGACTCCTTATCTGGCTGCTCCGGTTCCTGCTTTTGGAGTAAGTTTATCAATAAACTGATAAAATTCTGTTCTGTTATGGTATAATTTTAACACCGATAAAATTACTCCCGATTAAGGAGCTGGTGTTATGAAGTTTATACCTAATCGTCTTGATGAAAACGAAAGATCTGTGATACTTAACAAAAATACTGAAAAACCGTTCAGCGGCAGATACAATGATTTTTATGAAAGCGGAACTTATATATGTAAACAATGCGGCCTTCCGCTCTTTAAATCCGAAGACAAGTTCAATTCTGGTTGCGGATGGCCGAGTTTTGATGACGAGATACCCTCTGCCATAGAAAGAAAACCTGAAAAAGACGGAAGAATTGAGATAACATGTTCTTTTTGTGGTGCTCATCTAGGACATGTTTTTGAAGGAGAGAACTTTACAACCAAAAACATTCGTCATTGTGTAAACTCAATTTCGCTTGATTTTATACAGGCCGGTAATGAAATAGTTCTCAAGAGGGCTTTGTTTGCCGGAGGCTGCTTCTGGGGAGTTGAACACTTATTCAAAGATATAGAGGGTGTTCTACAAACCAAAGTCGGATACATCGGCGGAAGTCTTAAAAATCCATCATATGACGAAGTCTGTTCAGGCAGTACCGGTCATGTGGAAGCAGTGCTTGTTGTATATGACAGTACCAAGATAAGTTATGAAGAGCTTGCAAAAATTTTTTTTGAAATACATGATTTTACACAGTTGAACAGACAGGGCCCGGATTTTGGAGAACAGTACAGAAGTGTTGTGTTTTGCTTTGACTACGGACAGATGGAAACAGCTTTAAAAATAATAAGTGAGCTTAAGAAGATGGGTTACGATGTCAAAACAGAGCTCAAAGAGGCGTTAAATTTCTTCCCTGCTGAAGAGTACCATCAGAATTACTATGAAAAGACAGGTAAGAAACCATACTGCCATTACAGAAGAAAAATTTTTTAAAGGATGGAAAAGCAGTGCAGATAAGAAAAGAAGAACTTCCCATGGGACTGATGCTTCTTCATACAGAAAGGTTTAAAGACAGCAGAGGATTTTTTATTGAAAGTTTCAACTGTGACGATATAAAAAAAGTCGGAATAAAAGAAGAGTTTATACTAGACTGTATATCTTCTTCGCATTTTGGGGTTATAAGAGGTCTTCATTTTCAGAGATACAAACCTCAGAGCAAGCTGATTAAAGTTCTTACAGGACGTATACTGGATGTGGCGGTTGATATAAGGAAAGATTCACCGAGCTTCATGAACTACTTTTCAGTAGAGCTTAACGGGGAGGACAGTACTTTTCTTTATATACCTAAAGGATTCGCACACGGTTTTCTTGCACTGGCCGAACCGACTATGGTACTTTACAAAGCTGACGGTTACTATGATCCAAAGGATGAAAGCGGTATAGTGTGGAATGATCCAAAACTTGCAATT
>CALMRR010000234.1 GCA_937871925.1 uncultured Petrotoga sp. | reverse complement strand
CTCCAGTTAATGGCCAGATTGTTAATTTAAATGAAAAAATTACCCTTAAAGCATGGGCATTTAAAGCTGACGGTAAAAAGTACGCTCCTTCCGAAATGCTCTGGTTTATCGGCAGTACTCCTGCAGGCCAGGGAGAACAGATAGAGTTTACAGCCTTATCTAAAGAACCTGTTATTATAACCTGCAGAACCACAGAGGCTTCAGATAACATAACGCTTAATATAAATACTCCTCCTGTGGTACGTATATCTTCACATCCTGACGGATATTCGATAATGCCTTCGGAAGTTTTTGTAGTAAAGGCAGATGTATATGATTCGCAGGAAAATACCGATCCTACTAAGATTTCATGGCAAGTTGACGGTAAAACTTCAGGAAAAGGTATCTCCGTAAATCTGAGCGACCTTGAACAGGGAGAACATTTAATAACAGTATCGGTTACCGATTCTATGGGACTCATGGCTTCTGCTTCCATAAAAGTCAGCAAGACGGCTGTACTGAAAGCTCAAGCAAAGCTTGAAAATGACTCCGTTTATTATCTTTTCAGTGACAAGATAAAAGGTAGCATAATCTTCAGCGGAGGAGTAGCTCCTGTAACAGTATCATGGACAGTTAAGCAGCCCGGAAAGAAAGATATAGTCATAACAACTCCGCAACTTGATATAAACGGAGAGCTTCTTTCAGAAGGACCTGCAATACTGAATGCCCGTATATCAGATTCAAAGGGCAGTATAGTTGAGTACAACTTTGAAATTACTATAATCAACAACTTAAAGGTACAGATAACCGGAATAGAAGACGGCAGTACTTTCGTCAAACCTACCGAAAACATACAGGCATCTCTGAAAGTATATAATCCAAGGAACCTGTCAGTATCATATACTTGGACAGTAAACGGACAGCCCGTATCAAACCTCAAAGAGCTTTCACTTGAAACAAAAAACTACAACGAGGGTTCCTACTTTCTTAAAGCGGTAGCAGTTTCATCGGACGGTACAATAGCAGAAGACGGACTTACAATATTTATTCGTCCAAAGCTTAAAGTGGAAATCAGATCCAAGGTTGCCGACCACACTGAAAACTATGACCTACAGCTTTTGGCAATCGCTTTTGATCCTTTGGAAGGCGAACTGGATAACTCTTCAATTTCATGGATATCCAACCTGCAGGGTGAACTTGGAAAAGGAAAAACCATTACCATAAAACTTCGAAAAGGAAAACATATAATAACGGCCGTAGCCACAAACAAATCAGGACAAAAAGCTTATGACTACTTGACAGTTGTAGTTTTGGGCAATCCTGAAATAAGTATTGTCTCACCCGCAGAAAACTCCGTTTTCAATGAAGGCGAACAAGTGCCTTTGAAATCAATCGCAAGTGACAGCGATATGGAACCCATAAATGACAAGCTCATTGCATGGTCTTCCAATATAGACGGGGCAATAGGATTCGGTTCCTCAGTCAGCACAAGCTCATTGAGTGTCGGTCAGCATGTAATAACCGCCACATGTACCGGCAAATATGGCGGTCTCAAGACAGCTTCAATTCAGATAGAGATAATGAAGGCCAGAAATATATCTAAAGGACTGAAGATAGCCAAAGATAAGAATTCTCTAGTACTTTCTGATACAAGCTTTAAACTCGAATGTTACCGCATAGGAGATATAACAGGTGATGTAGTATGGTTCTCAGACATCGAAGGCAAAATCGGTGAAGGAGACAGTACAACAGCCTTACTTAAAACTCCGGGAGCACATACAATAACAGCTAATTTAAATGAGTACAGTGACAGTATCACTATTTTGGTTACGGAATATAAGCCCAGACTTATCCCATATGGAATTGTTCTTGATCTTAAAGGAGAGGTTAAGATCAAAAATTCCACCAACAACAGTTTTGTTCCGCTTATACCATTGACTGTTCTTTATGAAAATGATGAACTATCGCTAACTTCAGGTTCTTTCGTAAAAATAATGAAAGCTAACGGCTCCAGTGAACTCGTCAACGGTCCTGCTACAAAAACTTTAGGCAAGTAGGAGATGACTTATGAAAAAACTTTTACTTTCAATAATTTTTATCTGCACTATCTCTTTATTATTTGCTTTGGATTTTAAAACCGAATTCAGTAAGGAAATATTTGCAGGACAGGATTTTAATATCTCAATATATGAAGAAAGCCTCACTTTTACAGATGGTTTTATTTACTTCAGAAAAGCAGGTGATCCTCAGTTTAAGAGTATAGATATGTCAATTTTCAGGAAAAATGCCACAGGCTTCATACCTTATTCTATTTTGCAAAGCTCAACTTACGAGTTCTATATCCAGCTTAGGATACCAATTCTACAATGTACAGGCTGCCCCAAAAACTTGGGCAGCTGTACAGTTTTGAAGTAAAAAATGACACTGTTCCGCCATTGATTAAACTGCTCTCTCCGCTCAAAGGCCAGGTATTTTACAATGACCAGTCTATTGATTTCGTAATGTTTATACAGGAGGATCAGTCTTTTATAGATAGTGATTCTATCGAATTTCTTGTGAACGGGGCAAAAATTACAGGTTATAATTATGAAAATGGTTTTCTGACTTACAAAATAGACCAACCCCAATTGGGAACATACAAGGTATCGCTTAAAGTAATGGATATATATTCAAATAAAGCCGAGCTGAAAGAGTTCGAACTGAAAGTAGAAAACAGACCGGCACCTATATTTGATATGCTTGCAACTCTAAACTATTCATTAAGTGTAGGATCAAAATATGAAGCAAAAAAGTCTGGACACGGGATTACCTTTGAAGAATTACTCCCAGAAAATCCTAACTCAGATGTTACCATAACTCCTTTTTCTTTTGAACAAAAAATAAATATACAGGCAATCCTAAAGATGTGGATATTTAAACTTGGATTGAAAGTTGAAATGAATCAGACCAATGCAGATATTCAAAAGCTCTTTGCAGATTTTACAAACCAGGCCATATATGATTTTTATGATTTCAATAGGATACTGAACCCTTTAAATTTTGAAAACTTTAACACCTCCTCCTCTGCCATAAGAAAAATAGGACAAAGCAACTTCTATAGTCTTTATGCAGACTTTGGAATTCTCAAGTATGCTTTTGGGGACACCAAACTGAACTTTAGTTCCAACACGGTAACCAATCTTAATGCAAGGGGCCACTATGCAAAAATAGACCTTTATCTTGCCAGTCTTGAAGCCATGATCGGAAATATAGACCCTGGTGTTTATTCAGCTTCCTACCCACGCTTTATGGCCGGAGTTAATGCGGGTATAAATGTTTTTGATTTTTTCAAACTTAATGCTGATTTATCTGTACTTTCAGATTATCAGGGAAAGGAAGGAAACCGCAACACCGTAGCTTTATTTAATATTCCAACAGGAACAACACCTAAAGAAAATATTCTTGCTGGAGTTCAGACATCCCTTGACTTTCTTGATTTTCTTAAGCTTAAAGCTTATGTAAACGGAGATCTATATGTCCAGGATGCTTCAAATGTACTTGAGGTTGAAGATTTTGCACAGCAGATAGGCAAGCTTATGGGAGAAGCAGTAAAAAAACAGGTACTTGATTACTCTAACCTTGCGAAGAAATACTTTCCTCAGCTCTTCAACTACTTCCCTCTTTCGGGAGGTCTGGTTGCAAGTGTTGCCGATAAAAACCTATGGGGACTTATATATGGTGCTGAGGCAGAAATTCCTTCATTAGGTCTTTCAGGATACTATATAAAAGCAGATAAGAACTATAAGTCGCTTGGTTCTTCAGCTCTTTCAAATGCTCTTAAATACGGTGGAAAATTTAAAAGCAAACTTGGTATTCTTGATTTAAAAGCCGAATATGAGCATAAAGAAGATAATATAAAGGATATTCTGACATATGAAATATTGCCCCTTCTTAAAATAA